>NZ_JAKMQS010000009.1:0-87242 GCF_025771685.1 Campylobacter sp. IFREMER_LSEM_CL2194 | reverse complement strand
GTAAAAAACTCCAAAATTTTAGTAAGGCTTTTAATTTTCCATTAAACATATTTAACTATAAAGTTAAAACGCTTGTTTTGCCAAAATAATATATGATTTTAACCAAATAATTCCATAGCGTCTTTGTATGCACTGACCAACGAAGCTAAAGTAACAAAACCACCGATAATTAAAAAAATCATTTCGATTTTTTTTTCTTTTATTCTCTTTTATTTTTTCCTTTTTATCTTCCTCTTGATTTTGTTCAATATGCAAAATATCAACAAGATTTTCTATCTGGATTTTAAGCTCTTGATGTTGTTCTAAAATATCGTAATATTGAAATATAATTTTCCATATTGCATGTTTTTGTTGGTAGTTATAGTGCACTGGATTGCTAAAAAAATACTTTAGATTAAAAACATAAAAATCTTTTTTAATATCAATAACATCATGATAATTTTCTTCATCTATAATACTTGAAGTTAAATTCAAATAATACTCCATTTTCTCACGATAAGCCAAAGAAAGCGCAAACATAGTCATTGTATCGTTAAATTTACTTTCACAATTATTAAATCTAGCCTGAAATAAAAAGCCTTTTTCTGAAAACACAACTTTAATATCTGGATTATCATAACAATTTGATTTATCTATTTTTAATGTAGAACTACCTCTTAATAGTTGCGATATTTTACCATCATTCATATTTTCATCGGTATATACAACTATATGATCTATCACACCTTTTTTAAATTGACAATACTCTTGACTTACCGAGACTCCATCTTTTATACATATAATACATATATCAAAAATTTTATATATTAATATTGTATCTTTGGCATACTTTTGGTCTTCTATATTGGTGTAAATTTCTAAATTTTGAGCCAAAAAGGTATGAAAAAAATCTTTTGTTCTTGTATCTTCTTTAAATTTATCCTTGCAAAAATTTTCGATAATTTTAACTTGATATGTATTTATCATGACATCTTCCTATTTTATAATATTATAAATTTAACTTATTGTTATAAATACGATTAAGATGAATTGTAAAACTTTAAATGCTTAAAAGAATTTTAAAATAGTGGTGCGGATGAAAGGACTTGAACCTTCACGCATTGCTGCACCAGATCCTAAGCCTAATGCGTTTTGTTATCATTTTTTATCAAAGTATTGAAAAATAGGCGTTTTATTATTTAAGTTTATCTTAAAAATAGTATTATTTTATACCATTTTGAGAAAAAAACCGCTACCAAAACCGCTACCACTAAAATCCATTTGAGATACCATTTTTAGTATATTTTTAATTTTATATTATGTAAAAAATAATAAAATTTTCTGCGTAAATTAAAAGCAAAAAAGGAATATCTTGAAAAATCTAGTAAAAATAAAAGAATACAAGGGTATATATTTTATAGACAAAGATAAGAAATTAGAGGATATAAAAGAAATTAGCTTAGTAGAATTACAAAGAAGATTAACTATACCATACGAATTAGCTATAAGATATTATGAAGGAAAAAAATCAAGTTATGAGATATTTCCTATTTTAAATAACACCCAGACCCTTAAAAAGAATTGTGAGTTAATTGCCTTGCAAAGAATTAATGGAAAATTTGCAAAGAAATTTAAAATTAAAGAACCTAAACTAAATGAAGTGTTTGAAGAATGGATTAGTATGCGAAAAAATACTATTTCTAAAAAACATTATGAGGTAACCATATTTTCATATAATGCACATATAAAAGATATTATAGGTAACATCAAAATAAAACAAGTCAAATTAAAAGATATGCAAAGTATTGTCAATAAAATGATTGATCAAGGTAAATCTCCAAGAACAACAAAAACAATAAAAGATATACTTTCTCCAGTATTTGAATTTGCTATTAAAAATGATTATATAGAAAAAAATATAGCAAGAGAAATAGAGATACAAAAATTTGATAACAAAAGATATTTTACTATTGATGATGAGGATAGAAATGCTCTTTATAAAGCTATTATAAATTATGAAAATTTAATGATAAGAGCTATGTTTATATTTCTTTTACATGGAAGAAGAAAAAGTGAAGTTCTTACATTAAAATGGGATAATATTGACTTTGCTAATAAAATTTATTTTTTACCTTCAAGCCAAAACAAATCAAGGAAAAACTTACAATTTCCGTTAAGTTCTTTACAAATAGAAGCTTTAAAAAGCATTGGAGTAAAAAATAAAGGGTATATTTTTATTAAAGAAGATGGAAACCCTTATAAAGATATAAGATGGCATTGGGATAAAATAAATCAAAAATTAAAAACTCCTATTAGATTGCATGACTTAAGACATTTAATAGGATATATAGGTATTAATATGGGTATATCTTTAGAAGCTATTGGAGAAACATTAGGACATTCAAGCATAGGGGTTACAAAAAGATATGCAAATATTAAAAATGAAACTATTAATAATACTCTAAATGCTATTTTTAGTAATTTTAAAACTGAAAAACACTAATTTACAATGGTTTTTTAGGTTTTTCGGTTTTTTGGTTAAGTGTGATTAAAATTTTAAACTATTTTTAGAGCTATTAAGTTTTAAATATTCATCAAGATCATCTTTTTTAAAAACAAGTTTTTTGCCAATTTTACAAAAAGGAACTTTTCCTAAATTACAATCCTTGTAAAGTTTTGAAGTGCTTATTTTTAAATAATTTGAAGCCTGTTGTACATTTAAATTTTCATCAGTTTTATTCTTGATTAATTCATTTTCTTTTAAAATCTTTTTAAAAATATCTTCAAGATCACTAGCTTTGCAAATTACTATATTATCCATATCCATTATTTTTCCTCATTTTTTAAGTAATAATAAATCGAATTGTTATCAAAACGATCTTTGAGCATGCACCATTTTCCTTTTTTTGCATATTCTTGCAAAAGTTTTCTTGCCTTTTCACGACCGACATATCTTTTGCAATTTCTTAAGACTAGGTTGATTAATTCATTTTGCTTAAAACGACCCATCTTTAAAATCTCTAAAACAGTTTTTATAAACTCTATCTCATAAGAACTCATCTCAACACTGTCAAATTCCATTCTTTCTAAATTGCTAAAATTTAAAACTTTGAATGCTATTTTTTCAAGTATAAATCTTCCAAGTTTTTCTGGTCTTAACAAAATAGAATTCATCTCTTCAGTGTATTCACATCTATAGCTAAAATCAGCATAATCAACAATTTGATGACTATCAGAAAAAACTCCGCTTTTATTTAAATGGTGAATAAAAAGCACAGTCCCGCCTTTTTTTCGAATTATTTTCTCTTTTGAAAATAAATAATTTGGATCAATAAATCTTCCTATTTTTCTAGTGACACAATTTAAAGAGTCAACAATTATAAATACATTAAATTTCTCTTGAATTTTTATTATTTCATCGCATATGTTTTCAAAATATATGAATTTTTTATCAGAGCATGTTAAATCTATTACAAAAAAACGGTTGGTAAAATTTTCAAGAAGATTTGCGAAACCATATTTTTTTAAACTCGAAAGTCCCATATCTGCATTTATATAAAACACTCTAATTTCATTATCTTTCTTTAAAATTTCCTTGCAAAAATACAAACAAACACTTGTCTTTCCGCTACCACTACTACCATAAAGCAAACCCAAAGATTCTTTCGGTATCAAATCTTTTAAGAGCCATGATTCTTGACAAGATTGAAAATTTTCCAATTTCAATGAAAATTTTTTTATGTTTTCCATATTATAATCCTTTTTTAGAATTATAAATTCTTTAATTTAAAATAATATAAATTTTTATTTTATTTTTAACAAAAATATTTTAATATTTTAATAATTTTATATAGGATAATTCTATTATGATAAAAGAAAATATTAAGTTTTTAAGAAAACAACGCAAATTAACACAACAAGAGTTGGGCAAAATTTTAAATGTAGGACAAAAAACAGTAAGTATGTGGGAAAAAGGAAATAACAATATTACACTTCCTACAATATTAAAAATATGTGAGCATTTTCAAATTAGTCCAAATGAGCTACTAGCAAATAATTTAGCGGATATGGAATTACATAGAAATCTTAGAAATTACAATAGACTTACACATGAATTACAGCTAAAAAATGGCTTAAATGATTTTTTAAAATCAAACATTGTAAATATGCAACTTCAAAAAATATCTAAACATATTCGTTCTCTCAAAGGTGTAGGATTTATAGAGAAATTAAGTGAAAGCTGGAGTGGAAACGGAGAGAAAATGCTTTTAATTCTTCTTTTGTTTATCAAACACTTAAACAAGATAGAATTAAGCCACACAACAATGAGTAAAAAAGATTTTATAAACATGTTAAAGAAATTCAAAATTTCTTTAAAAAATATCAAATTATACTCTTTAATTTTAAGTGAAAAAGACAAAATAAATACTATAGAGTGGGTAGAAAACAACTTAGACGAGATCGATGTAAATGCTTTATTTATTGATTTAAGAAAAGATGTTGAAAAAATAATTATAAATGAGCTTAATTCGTTTAATTATTTAATTTTTAAGGATTAAAACAGATAATATTTGCTGGTTGTTATTTACCAGCTAAAATTTTGCAACAGAATATGAAGTCATTCTGACAAAGATTTGTTAGTTTTTAAAATAACCGTTTTTGCTATTCTTTAATTCTTTATATTGTATTTTGATTGTTTTATTTATGTAATTTTACATAAATAAAAAGTTTTTCAAATTTACAACAAAATCCTTTATGCTATAATAAAAAAATAAAATTATATAAGAAAGGATATAAATGGCTATAAAAATTGAAATTAGCGGATTTGATAAGGATTTTTTGCCTGTTTTTGAGAGTTTGGCTAAAAGCTTAAGAGCTACTTATTGTTTGTTAGAATATGATATCCCAGATGAGAATAAACAAAGTTCTATGAAAAAATCTTTAGAAGAAATGAAAAATGGAGAATATGAAACTTTTAAAAACTTTGATGAGTATAAAAGGGCTATGCGTGAAATATGAAATTAGAGTTTTAAAAGAATACAAGAAAAATTACAAGAAGCTAACACTAAAAGAAAAAGATTTAGTAGATGAAATAGTTTATCGCTTATCTAACAATGAAACTCTTGAAAGAAAATACAAAGATCATAAACTAAAAGGTGAATTTAAAGATCTTAGAGAGTGTCATGTAAAACCTGATTTGCTCTTAATTTATCAAAAACAAGATGATAAGCTTATTTTAACCTGTATTAATATAGGTTCTCATAGTGAGTTGTTTTAAATAATTGAAGTTAAATTAATCAAGTTAATAAAAATCCATAACTATACATTAAGTCACTTATATCACTATAAAAATAAAAAAAAGGAAAACACTATGGAAAAACTATCCCAAGAAGAAATACAAAAAGCTATGAGAGAATGTGTAGTAAGTTCTTATACTTATGATCCAGCTAATCCTAACGGTTATTCTCAAGATTTATTTGATGTAGAAAATGAAGTTTTTGCTAAAGATTATGAGTTTATAGAAAAATGTGGTTTAGATGATATGGTAAAACACAAAGAAAGCGGTTGTGTTTTTAAAGTTTTTTACAAACAAGATCACAAAGTTAGACTTCTTAGAGTTAGCAATATGCAAGCAATGAATAGTTTTGAAAGCTATAGGGGCATAATGGCAAAAATAATAGGTTTTAAACCAGAAGATCAAGAGTGATAATAAAAGCAAACAGTTTCTAAGAAGTTTAGTGAATTTTTAGAAGAACATCATATTTTTCCTATAAATTCTAATATAAGAAAAGAGATATCTAAAAATTTTATCTCATCTAATGATAATATAATTAATAATATAGCAAATATAGCACTTATTACAAAAGAATCTAATAATAAAATTAATAATAAAAATCCAAGCACATATATAAAAGAGTTGCTAAATAAAAAAATACAAGATAATCAACAAGAACAATTTTTTAAAGATTTAGAAACACATTTTATAACAAAAGATATGGTTGAATATTTATTAAATGATGATTTTGAGAATTTTATTATTAATCGAACAGCTTTAATTTATGATTATATGAAAAACATTTACTTAAATTCATAGGATAACTATGTTATCCTAACTATAAAATATATATCAACAAGATATAGTAAAAACTTTAAATAATTTTTACTTTAAGTTTTCTAGCATAAAATTCATCATAGTCCAAACGCTTGAAAGTATAGTTACTGTAGTTGCTACTGCAGTACCTAAAAGCCAATAAAGTGCTTTTTGCTTAGCGCTAGAAATTTGTTCTGAGAATTCAGTTTTAACTTCAGCTATTTTGGTGTTAATAATTCCTTCTAGTCTTGCAACTTCAGAATAAATTAAACTTTCCAATCTTTTAATCTCTGATTGAAATAAATCTTTACTTACAAGCTCTTGTCTTATTTCTTCTATAGCTTGATTTTTAAGATTTTCAAAATTCAATCTTTGAGTAGTTGCTCTATCATTAACAACCTCTTCAAAAGCTTTAATTAATTTTTGTGATTGTTCAGGATTAGAAAAAATACTTTCTAATAAAGCTTTGAAACTTTCATTAAGTATATACTCTTTTTCCTGAGCCATAATATTTCCTTGCATATTTAATCCTTTGTCATTATAACACAATTTGTTATAGGTTATTTATTCTATATATCAAGCTTTTGTATTTAACTTAATTAAGCTGTTTTATATTTTATACTAGATTGTAGGCATTTCCAATGTTTTTTGCACATATTCACTATATGCAACTTCAACTATAAAAGGCTTATTTGTATCAGTTCTATAAACTTCACAAATTGCAACCAAATCTTGAGCGTATTGCTATTGATTATTCACTAATTTTGGATAGTTTTTAATCTCACTATAAGAACGAATACCACCAAATTTTCCGCTTTTGTGAGCAATAGCTAAAAAGCTCATCTCTACTCACTAAAGGTTCTATTTTTTCAACCCACACATCTTTACCATTTTTTGTAACTTTTGCTCTACGAGGAACAAAAAATACTTGGCGCAAGAAAGAATCTAGATCATATTTAGTTGCAACACCAAGATAATATTTTATTTCTGTTTTATTACTCCCAACTTATAGAGTGTGTTAAAAGCTAAAGACTAACTTTTTCTTTCATTAATGTATTTATCGTTAAATAATGAGCTACTAAAACCAATGTGCCAAAAATAAGAGTGATAGCGCCGATTAAAATAGCTATATTATAACCATCCATTCTCTCTTATTTTCTTTTAAAAAAAGATCAATCTTTAAGAAAGATCGATAATAGTGCAACTATCGCCCATTTGCAAACCATAAAGACTATTTACAAATAATCCTACGCCAATAGATTCCATGAATCTTAAGATTGTTTCGCAGGTATTTTTATAAATAATGCTTTTTAAAATTTTATTTTATATATTATCTAGCAATAAAAAATAAAAGCTAAAAGATATAAACATGCTTCTAATAATAAAATATCAAAATCAATTATTTTTTATTATTATCGGTTTTTTTATCTTTATCAAAGTCATAAAATGTCACAAATATGGCAACTGTTATTGCAAAGGCTAATACAATATATTGTCCCATTTTATTTCCTTTTTTTGTTATAAAAATTATTAAATTAATATATTATCTAATCAATTTTAAAAATACAATATTATTTTTTAATTATAATATTTCCAAAGATCTAGCTTTTATCAACTTTGTATTATATCCATAATTGCTTTGTTGATATTTTTGATATTTGCGAAATCTACAAATTTCTACTAAGAATAGTTTAAATAATATATTTACAAAAAAAATTATTTATAAGTTACAAAGTTAATTTTTGATATATTCTTTATATTATTAGCTTAGGAGTTTTAATGAGTGCAAACGAAACTACTTTTGAAATCATCTTAGAAAAATTAAAAAAAGCAAATTTAAACACTAGATCGAAGGGATCTATGTTTGAAAAACTTTCAAAACATCTTTTAAAAGAAAAAGATACAGCAAATATTTATAAAAATATTTATCTTTGGGATGAATGGGATAAAAAAGATGGGCAAGATTGTGGTATTGATCTAATCATTCAAACAAAAGATGATGATTATATTGCAGTTCAATGTAAATTTTATGAAAATTCAAAAGTAGATTTTAAAGATTTAAGTACTTATTTTAGCAAGTTGCAAAGTGGAATAGGGGAGATTAAATTTAGTAAAGGCATTATTATAAGTACTAGCAATCTTACTCAAAACGCTAAAAAAGAGATGGAGCAAATTTTAAAAAACACACCTATAGAATTGATCACTTTAGAAGATTTTTTAAATTCAAACATAAGTTGGGATAAATTTGATCCAAATAATTCTTTAGAGCTGCCAATTACTGCAAAGAAAAAACCAAGAGAACATCAAATACAAGCCATAAATAACACAAAAGAATATTTTGCAAACAAAAATAATACAAGAGGCAAGCTTATCATGGCTTGTGGTACTGGGAAAACTTTTACTTCTTTAAAAATTATAGAAGAAATTACTCCTAAAAATTCCATTGTTTTATTTTTAGCTCCTAGTATAGCTTTAGTAGGGCAAACATTTAGAGAATATTGCAAAGAGAAAACTGATGATTTTGTTGCTTCTATTGTATGCTCAGATAGTAAATCAGGTAAAAGCATTGAAGATGATATAGATATTTTAGAATTGCCCATTCCTGCTTCTACTGATACACAAAGCATTAAAAAAGCTTACGATATAGCTAAAAAAGACAACAAAAGATTTATCATCTTTTCTACTTATCAAAGTGTTGAAAAAATCATGCAAGCTCAAAAACAAAACGATCTAGATGAGATTGATCTAATCATTTGCGATGAAGCTCACAGAAGTGTAGGAAATTTATATTCAGGTAAGGAAAAAGATAAACTAAATACTTTTACTCTATGCCATAGTGATGAAAACATCAAAGCAAAAAAAAGAATTTACATGAGTGCTACTCCAAAGATTTATTCTAGTTCTCAAAAAAGCAAAGCTTTGGAAAGTGATAATGAAGTATTTTCTATGGATGATGAAGAAATTTTTGGAGATGAAATTTATAGTATTAATTTTAGAGAAGCAGTTGAAAAAGGCTTACTCACCGATTATAAAGTTATTATTTTAGCTATTAAACAAGAAGGTATTGCAAACATAGCAAATACAGCCATAGCAAAATTAAAAGATGAAAAAAATGTAGATGAAAAATATGTAGATATAGACTTTGTATCTAAAATCATAGGTACGCATAAAGGTTTAGCAAGAAATGATTTAGTTGCTCTTGATGAAAACAACCAAATAGATAATGACTTTTTAGAAGAAATGGATAGTAATATTTCAAGAAGAGTTATAAATTTTTGCAAAAGCATAAGAGATTCTAAAAATATAACCAATTCTTTTAAAATTATTATGCAATGCTATGATGAAGCATTAAAAAAAGATTCTTTTAAAAATCTTGATATAAACATAGATCATGTTGATGGAACTATGAACTCCAATATAAGATTAAATAAACTAAATAATCTTAACTCCCCAAAAGAAAATACTTGTAATATACTAAGCAATGCAAGATGTTTAAGTGAAGGTGTGGATGTACCTGCTTTAGATAGTGTAGTATTTTTTGATGGAAGAAATTCTATGGTAGATATAATCCAATCAGTAGGTAGAGTAATGAGAAAAGCTCCAAATAAAAAAACAGGTTATATCATACTGCCTTTAGCATTAAGCGAGAATGAGCTTTCAAATTTAGACGAGGCTATAAAAAATACCAATTTTTTAAATATATGGAATATCTTAAAAGCCTTAAGAAGTCACGATGATACCTTAGTAGATGAGGCTGTATTTAAAGAAAAGATCAAAATAGCTGTGGCTGATTATGTGGCAGATGAAAGCTCAAATAATACAGATAAAAACTATGAGCCAAGCTTGTTTGATAGCTTTACCTTAAGTGAGCTTGCAAACACGATGTATAATGCCATACCAACTAAGCTTGGCGATAAAGGTTATTGGCAAAGCTTTAGTGCAAAAACAGCTAAAATAGTAGAAAAATTAAATATAAGATTAAATGCTATCTTTAAAGATCATCCTGAAATTTTAGAAGAATTTTTAACTTCCTTAAAAGAAAATATTCACCCAAACATCAAAGAAGATGAAGCCATAGATATGATATGCTCTCACATTATAACTAAACCTATATTTGATGTTTTATTTGATAAAAATATGGATGATAATCCTATAGGAAAAGCTCTTGATGAAGTAAATCAAAAGTTAAATACCTTTGGTTTAGATGATGAAGAAACAAGATCTTTAAAAGCTTTATATAAAAACGTAGAAGAAAATGTAAAATTAGCAAAAAGTCAAAAAAGCAAACAAGAACTCATTAAAAACTTATACGATACTTTCTTTAGATCAGCTTTTAAAAAACAAGCTGAAAAATTAGGCATAGTTTATACTCCTATGCAAGTTGTTGATTTTATACTTCATTCTGTTAATGAGCTTTTAAAAAGACATTTTAATACAGATTTTAACGATGAAAATGTAAAAATCTTTGATCCATTCACTGGAACTGGAAGTTTTATCACAAGATTATTAAGCAAAGAAAATGACTTAATTAGCGATGAAAATTTCAAAAACAAATACGAAAAAGCAATTTTTGCTCAAGATATTATTTTACTTGCTTATTATATAGCGCTTATTAATATCACTCAAACGGGTAATGAAAGGATAAATACTTTAGATAAATTTAAAAATATAGCCTTAGCTGATAGTCTTGATTATCTAGATAAAAAAACACAAGATAATGGCTTATTTGCCTTAGAATTTAAAGATTTAGAAGAAAATAAAAAAATAAAAGACTTAATAGCCAATGAAAAAATCAAAGTCATCATAGGTAATCCTCCTTATTCAGCTGGAGCAAGTAGCGAAAATGATAATAATGCAAATATTTCTCATCCAAATTTAGAAAAACGCGTCAAAGACACTTATGGCAAAGAATCAAATGCAAAATTAGCTAAAAATACTAGAGATACACTAATCCAAGCTTTGCGTATGGCAAGCGATAAAATAAAAGATAATGGTATTATAGGTTTTGTGGTAAATGGAGGCTTTATAGATGCAACAAGTGCTGATGGCTTTAGAAAATGCGTAGCTAAAGAATTTAGTGATATTTATATTTTAAATTTAAGAGGAAATCAAAGAACTTCAGGTGAAACTTCAAGAAAAGAAGGTGGAAAAATATTTGATAGTGGCTCAAGAGCAAGTGTAGCCATAGTATTTTTTATAAAAGATACAAATGTTAAAACAAATAAAATTCACTATTATGATATAGGAGATTATCTAGATAGACAAACTAAGCTTGATAAATTAGAAAATTTTAAAAGTGTATTAAATGTGCCTTTTGTAAATATAATCCCAAATGAAAAAGGCGATTGGATCAATCAAAGAAGAGATGATTTTGATAATTTAATGCCTTTAAAATCAAGTAAAGAAGAATATGGAGTCTTTATTATAAATTCTTGTGGTGTAGTAACTGGGCGTGATAGCTGGGTTTATAATTTTTCTAAAGAAAAGCTTGGACATTCTATGCAAAAATGCATAGCTACTTATAATGAAGACTTAGCTAAATTTGATCACAAAGCATTTTTAGAAAAAAATAAAAATATTAAAAAATCAGAACTTTACAAGCAATTAAGCGATAAAGACATAAGCATAGATGAAACTAAAATTTCTTGGACTGGATCGCTTAAAGATAAAATCATCAATAATAAAATAATAGACAAATTTAATGAAGAAAATATAAGAGAAATTTCTCATCGTCCCTTTACTAAAGAATATCTTTACTGGAAAAAAACTTGGAATGAAAGGCAATATCAATTGCCAAAATTATTTCCTAAAAATACAGATGAGAATTTGTTGATTTTAACAAGCTTAATGGCGACTAAAGAATTTTCATCTTTTATAGTAAATTCCATAGCAGATTTCCAAACTTTAGCTAATACTCAAGCTTTTCCGCTTTATTTTTACCAAGAAGATGGAAGCAAAGAATATACTATAAGTGATTTTGCTTTAGATGAATTTAAAAAACAATTAAAAGATGAAACTATAAACAAAGAAGATATATTTTATTATATTTATGCGATTTTAAACCACAAAGGCTATTTAGAAAAATACAAATTTGAACTTTCAAAAGAAGCTCCAAGAGTGCCTATAAGTAAAGATTTTAAAAACTTAAGCATTTTGGGTAAAAAGCTAGCCACTTTACATTTAAACTATGAAAATAATGAAATGTTTAAAGAAGTAGAATTTAAAGATGGAGTTTTGGCTGATACAGACAATGATGAGTTTTATAAAGTCACTAAGATGAAAAAACTAGGAAATGATATTTTTTATAATCACAATGTCACTATAAAAAATATACCAAATATTGCTTATGAGTATAAAATCAATGGCAAAAGTGCGATTGATTGGATTATCGATCGCTATCAAATAAGCATAGATAAAAAAAGTTTGATAGAAAATAATCCAAATGATTATCAAGGCGGTAAATACATTTATGAACTTCTTTTAAAAATAATCAATTTATCTATAAAAAGTGTTGATTTGATAGATGAGATTAGCAAAATGGAGTGTGAGTGAAAATACAAATTAAATATCAAGGTTATTTATTATGATTTTAGAAAATGAAATTTTTTCACACATGAAGATTTTCTTTAAAATATATTTTGAAGAAAATAAAAAAGGAAATTATCTTCCTGATAAGTTTAAAAGTTTTGGCGAAATTGAAAATATCGATAAAAAAATTAAAGAATTAAAAAATAATAAAGACAGAAAAGTCAAAGAAGAAATAGGTGAATATTATAAAGAAAAAAGAAAAATTTTAAATAAATTATTTTGTGAAATACAAAATAAAATAGACAGTGAAAAACTAAATATCCACATAGATATTAAGAGTATAAAAGATAAAGATACTTATATTGTAGATACTAAAAATGAAGCTTTATTTTTTGCGTTGAAATTTGCACAAAAGGATATACAAAGATCTTTTAAGGTTAAACAATCTGATAGAAATGCAATAATTGAACAAATAAAATGTTTAATAGATGATGAAATTCCTAAATTTATTATAAGACTTGATATAAAAAATTTTTATGAAACTATACCTCATGATAAGTTAAAAAAAATAATTAAAGAAAATTATATTTTAGAGCCAACATCAAAAAAAATCATTTTTGCTATATTAAAAGAATATAGCAAATTATCCAACAATCAAAATATAGGAATCCCTAGAGGAATAGGGATTAGTGCTTATTTATCTGAACTTTATATGAGAGATTTTGATAAAAAAGTTGATAGTTTAGAAGAAGTTGTATATTATGCAAGATATGTAGATGATATTATAATAATTAGTACTTCGAACATAGAAAACAAAATTGAAAATTTATTAGAAAAAGAAACACAATTATCTTTTCATAATAGCACAAGCCAAAAAAGAAAAATCATTGATACTTCAAAAAATGGACAGTTACATTTTGATTTTCTCGGATATGCTTTTAAAAAAGAAAAAGAAAAATTATCAATTGGTTTAAGTAAAAATAAAATAAAAAAATATAAAAACAAAATAACCAAGACCATAGAATGTTACAACAAACAAAGCAAGCACAATGAGAAAAATGCTAGAAAAATGCTAGAAAAAAGACTAAAATACTTGACCGGAAACACAGCCTTAAAAGGTGTTAAAAAACATATATATACAGGTGTATTTTACTCAAATAGGTATGTTAACAATATTAGTTGTTTTCAAGGATTAGATGTTTTTTTAAAATACAAAATAAATAAAATAAATCCATATGAAAAATTAAATATTGATTTAGAAAAGTTAAAAAGCAAAATAATACAAAAATATTCTTTTGTAAAAAATTTCGAAAACAAAAAAATTTTTCATTTTAAAAATAATGATGACTTAAAAAATATATCTTTGGCATGGAAAAATTAATATGAAATACAAAAAATACAAAATAAGATACAAAAAAGAAAGAGTTGTTTTATCAGAAATTTTACCTTATGAAGTTCCTTTAATATTTTCAAATAAAAATTTTTATAATTTTTTATTAAAATATAAAATAGAAATAAATAATTATTTTGATAATTCTACAAATATTAAAAAAAGTTGCGAAAAAATACTAAACATACTTTTTATAGATAGAAAATTTGATGATTATACCATACCTTTTCACTTTAAAATTCCACACAAAACAAATGAATATAGAAAATTATCAATCATACATCCAGTACATCAAATCAAAGTTATGAATTTTTATGATACTTACAAACAAGCTATTTTGTATTTTTCAAGTAAAAGTGAATTTTCCATCAGAAAACCCTATAAAGTTGCTAATTTATTTTATAATAAAAATGATTTTACGAATACAAAAAACATAGATGACGAATTAAATAACAGTATAGAAATAAAACATCATAAAGAAAAATATTTTAAAAGTTTTTTTGCTTATAAAAAATATAGTCATATATATATGTTTTATGAATCATATGAGTATCAAAAAAATGAGAAATTATTTAAAAAATTATATAAATTTGACATTAGCAAGTGTTTTGATAGTATATATACACACTCTATCGCTTGGGCTATTTATGACAAAAAAACAATAAAGGATAATTTAAATAAAATTAATAATACATTTGCTGATGAATTTGATAAATTAATGCAAAATATGAATTATAAAGAAACAAATGGTGTCTTAATAGGGCCTGAATTTTCTCGTATCTTTGCAGAATTAATATTACAAAAAATAGATAAATTAGTTCTAAATAAATTAACTAAAAATGAAAATAATATATTACATAAAAAAGACTATGTAATTTTCAGATATGTAGATGATTATTTTCTTTTTTATAATGAAGATGATGTAAAAAATTTGATCATCCAAACTTTTAATAATGAGTTACAAAAATATAAGTTTTATCTAAATGAAACTAAAATGGAAGAATTTGCTAAGCCTTTTGTCACTAATATAACAATAGCTAAGAAAAAAATCAAAGATTCATTAAAAGAATTTGATTTCGATAACAACAATAAACACACAATAAGCTCGAAAGATATGATTGTCAATTTTAAAGCAATTTTAAAAGAAAATGAAATTAAATACAACGATATTTTAAATTACACTTTAGCAATCATTGATAAAAAAATAGATTTTATTAAGAAAGATATAAATAAAAATAAATATATAATTCTTGAAAATATTATGGATAATCCTAGCAAAATTAACACTGAATTAATTTTAGTAAAAATGAAAACAATTTTAAATAACATTAAGAAAAATAAAACAAAAGACATGCAAAAAGATATTAAAAATATAATACAAACTATTGATATTCGTATAAAAAATTTAAAAATGAAAAAAGATCTTGAGTATGATACACTTGAAAAAGACTTTATTGAAAGTATTAATAATTGTGAAAAAACTATCGAAGATTTAAAAGCTAGTGCTCATAAATACAAAGAAATCACTGAATATATCAATAGTAGCTTAGATGAACTTAGCATGTTAAAAGATTTTTATGAAACATATATAAATACAAAAGATAGTTTTAAAGAATCGATTAATGAATCTGATGAACTTTTTTCTTTTAATGGAGATGATGAATTTAATAATACAAAATCTTCAATTAAAAATGACTGCTTAAAAATAAAAGATAAACTTTTTACTCATTTGAAAGAAATGTTAAAATTTGTTTTTTTTATTTATTCAGAATCAGACAAAACTTCTGCTACGGTTAAATTATCTTTAATTCTTGCTAAATTAATTAGCTTTATGAATCATAATTATTTTGATAAATATTTAAAAAACAAACTTTATAAACTTGTTTTTGATGAAATTCATCATTTATTAAAAAGAAATAAAAGCAGAAAATATTCACACAATCAAAATTTATATTTATTAATTAACTTAAAAGAGATAAAAAGTTACAAAAAACTTGATTTTAATATTCTAAAAACAATTTTCTTAAGTGAAGAAATGAATTACTTTGATATTGTAATACTATTGTATTATATAGAGAATGATCCTGAATTTAAAGAGATAAAAGAACAAGTCAAAGAAAAAATTATTAATAAATATAAAGATTTTAATAACAAAAATACAGAATTAACATTATTGAGTATGGATATTCTTGCTTGTCCTTTTCTTGATAAAGATTTTAAAGTAAAAATTTTAGAAAATTACAAAATTGATGAAAGGGGTTTACAAAACTATATTATAAAATTTTCCATGAAACAAAAATTTTGGTTTATAAAATGGAAAAACATTGATATATTAAAGGAGCTTGAAGAAAAGAAATCTTACGAAGTTTACTAATCTTATAGTATAATTCAACATACGCATTCACAGATAAATTTTCAAACACACACATATGCGAAATAAACTAGTCTGTGGTTTATTTTATAAACCTAAGAGATTTACTTTTCTTAGGTTTATTTTGTGATCGATTTGATAAATTATTATTTTTTATAAATTATTGCTATAATGTACTATCGTCACGGCAAGTAATATCCGTTCAAGCTTGCCAAAATTACACAAATAATAACTAAACACCACTTCCTTAACATAACCCAACAAAACAAGCTCATAAATCGATTTTAATTATTTAATGCTAGGTTGGATATTGCTTTATAGTAGATTTTTGATTTTAGGCTTGTTTTTGTTTGTTTTTAGTGGTATTTAATTGCAATAAAATCTTTATAATATTTTCAAAGTCTTCAACATCTTCATTTAATAAAGCGCATTTATTGCTTAATATGGCATATTTATAAGCATTAATAATATCTAAATCAGGATATTTTTCTTGTAAGCTTTTTATTTTGCCTGATTGCTTTACTCTAGCAAGTTTTGATTTATAGAGATTTTTATATTTATCATAAAGTGAAGAGCTAATGCCAATTAAAGCACCTTCATTTTTAGTTTTGTTAAATACTTTTAAGACGAATTTGATACAGCCATTTTTTCTGTTAATGCGTCTTGTATCATAAGGATTTTTTAAAGAATATTTAGTGCAATTTACTACCCAAGTGTGAATTATTTTTTCTAATCTATCACTTTTGTTTTGTGTAGGAGTTTCATCTAGTTTTATCTCATCTTTAGGATTATCAGCAGATACAGTTTTTTTGAAAAATATATTTTTAAACACAGAATAACTTGCCTTTTTTAACAAAAATTTATAATATTTTATCATACAAAAATTACAAAATCATAACATTTTCATTTTTTAAAAAAACACAGCAAATCTCAAAAAAATACTAAAGGTAACGAAAACATATAATCTAATACTTACGAAGTAATGTATTGCAAAAACGATTATTTTTAACAAAAATGACAAATTTTATAAAAATCTATAAAAAATACACCAAAAATTTATCAAAATATACGAAATATATACTTTTTAGGCTAAAGGTAACGAAAACGACATATCTGCTTAGCATGGTGTAGTGATTATTTTAAAAATTAGAGTATTTTATACGAAATATATACTTTTTTACATTAAAGGTAATGAAAATGGTATATCTGCTTAGCATGGAGTAGTGATTGTTTTAAAATGGGCTATTTTTTATAAATTTTAACCTATAAAACTCCAAAAAGAAAGCTTTAAAATACAACTTAAAATTTCCATTTTACTAAACTTTTTATCAAAACAAAAAAAGGTAAGATTTTTTGAAAAAATTAACTTGTATTTTTTTGGATATTTTTTTATAACTTTAATAAAATGAAGATATATTTTAAGAAAAAATGAGAGTATTTTTAAGCTAGTGATCCAACTAAAATAAATTTCATTTTTATAAAAAATAAAAAAGATAAAATCAGATTAATTTTTATTTTAATATCAATCATGATCACCTCTTTATAATTTAATAAAATATAAAAAGGATCATAGCTTAAGCTAATCGCTAGCTTAAAAATACTAAGTGATATAATTTTATAATAATTTTAAATTAAAATAATTTTTTTATATTTTTGATAAAAAGATTAAGATGTATATAAAATAATATTTGCTTAATCCTAAAAGCAAAAAACCGAAAAAGCTGAGAAACCATTATTTTACCAATACTAATAATTATAAAATTTCATATGTTTTAATGGTTTAACTAATTTTTAAGTCTTATGAATAAAACAAATAAATTAATGTATTTAGTTTATACTATCTTCTTTTAATAAAAAAAGAAATAGAGAATGAATTAGCAAATTGAATATAAAAAAGTAAAATGTATTTTTTATTTTATTCTTTTTTTAAATATTTTTATAAAAATGAATTTCTTTTTTAGATTATAGGAGTATTAAAAATTAATTTTTGAGAAAAAAACCGCTACCAAAACCGCTCCCTGAGTTTTTTAAAAATTTTAGAAAGTAGCTTCAAAGCATGGTGGTGCGGATGAAAGGACTTGAACCTTCACGCATTGCTGCACCAGATCCTAAGTCTGGCGTGTCTGCCAATTTCACCACATCCGCAAAAGTGGTACGCTCAAGAGGATTCGAACCTCTGACCTACGGCTTAGAAGGCCGTTGCTCTATCCAGCTGAGCTATGAGCGCATAAAAATAAAAGTAACAATAGGCTTATGGTGCGCCCGATAGGAATCGAACCCATAACCTACAGATCCGAAGTCTGTCGCTCTATCCAGTTGAGCTACGAGCGCTGATGGGGTGAGTGATGGGAATCGAACCCACGACCCTCAGGACCACAATCTGATGCTCTAACCGACTGAGCTACACTCACCATTTATAAAAATGGTCGGGGTGAAAGGATTCGAACCTTCGGCCCCTTGGTCCCAAACCAAGTGCGCTAACCAGACTGCGCTACACCCCGATGTACAAAAATAAAGCGTTATTCTACATAAAAAAATATTAAAAGTCAAGATAAAAAAATATTTAGCATAAAAAATGCTAAATATTTTAAGAATTATTTGTTTGTTTTTTTTGCGAAATGATGTTTAAAATTTCTACTATCAAAGAAAAAGCCATAGCTGTATAAATATATGCTTTATCTATATGGATATCAAAACTTTCACATACTAAAACAAAGCCTATCATTACTAAAAATGCCAAAGCTAAGATTTTAATACTTGGATATTTTTCCACAAAATCTGCAATTGGTTTAGAAGCAAAAAGCATAACTAAAACTGCAACAATAACAGCAATAATCATAATCTCTATATCTTGAGCAATGCCCACAGCAGTAATAACACTATCAAGAGAAAATACTATGTCTATCACGGCTATTTCAGCTACTACAACCCAAAGTTTATTGCTAATTTTTATATTGCTTTGACTTTCCTCTTGGTGCATTATACTTTCTTTAATTTCCTTAATAGACTTAACTATTAAAAACAAACCTCCAAGCAAAAGCACCAAATCTCTACCCGAAATTTCATTACCCAACACACTAAATAAAGGTGTGACAAGTTTCATTACCCAAAACAAAGACAATAACAATAAAATTCTAGTAATCATCGCAAAAGCAAGACCTAAAATTCTACCTTTATCTCTATGTTCTGGTGGTAATTTAGAAACTAAAATCGCTAGAAAAATGATATTATCAATCCCTAGTACAATCTCCAAAGCTGTAAGAGTAAGTAATACCACCCAAGCATCTACACTAAAAATCCATTCAAACATTTACTTTCCTTAAACAAAAAAGCGTAATTATAATGATGAAAAATTAATCATTTTCAAAAATTTTTACAATGGTTTCAGGTAAAAGTATATGTTCGAGCTGGTGAATTTTATCTTCAAACTCTTCAAAGCTTAGTTTGGCTTTTTCAAATGCCTTTTGCGCAATGATTTTACCACCATCAAGCTCTTCATTAACCCAATGCACGCTAATGCCTGCTACTTTCATATCACTTTCATAGCTTTCTTTGATAGCATGAGCACCTTTAAATAAAGGAAGCAAAGAAGGATGAAGATTAATAGCTTTTATATTTTGAGTGAAAACAGGACTTAAAATTCGCATAAATCCTGCTAGGATAGTCAAATCTACTTGACTTTCTTTTATAATTTTTACTAATTCTGCATCAAATTCTTCTCTTGAAGTAAATTTTTCATGTTCTATGATTTTAGTTTCAAGACCATATTTTAAAGCTCTTTGTATGCCATAAGCTTCTTTTTTATTACATACACACAAAACTACTTCAAAGGTATTTTTACCAAAAGTTTTTTTATGTAATTTTTTTAAAATATTTTCCAAATTACTTCCATTACCACTAAATAAAACTGCTAATTTTATAAGCATTTTAACCCCTTTATTAATTTTAAAGCATCAAAACTAATTTTATTTTTCTTATAATTTTTAGCCACCAAAGCATGAGCTAATACTGCATTTTTTGCAGCTTCTAAAGCATTAAATTTAGCCCCAAGTAAAGCTACTATCATACCACTTAGCACATCCCCACTTCCACCTTTTGCCAAAGCCTCATTACCACAATTTACTACAAAAAGTTTTTCTTTTTGAGTGATGATGGGGTTAGCCCCTTTTAACACCAAAGCACATTGGAATTTAGAACTAAATTTTCTTGCATAAAAAAAGCGTTTGTTTTGAATTTCTTCTACACTTACATCCTCATTAAAACAAAGTTTTAAAAGCATAGAAAACTCTTTAGGATGAGGAGTTAAAACAACATCTTCTCTATCAAGGTATGAAAGTAAATTTTCACTTTGGAAGCAATTTGCATCTAAGACTAAAGGAATATTTTTTAATCTTTCATCTTTTAAAATACTTAAATCATCAAGTCCCATACCTATAGCAGCTGCATTTATTTTGCCTTCAATATCATCTTTTAGCATAATCAAAGGCGAAAAGCTTTCTTTGGCCACTAAAGATACAAGCCCCGCTCCAAACTCTAAAGCACCAAGTCCAGCTAAAGTACCTGCACTTTTATTGGCAAAAATACAAACATGACCAAAATCACCTTTATTTGAGTTAGCCTTTTTTGTAATGAGTTTTAAATCTTTTTTTTCTAGTAAAAAACTTGAAGTATTTTGCATATAAGGTTTTAAACCCAAATTTGCAATTTTAATTTTACCTACAAATTCTTTTGCAAAATCTTCTAATAAAATTTCTTTAATTACCCCCATGCAAAGAGTATAATCAGCCTTAAAACATAGCTCTTGTCCAAGCCCGCTAGGAATATCACAAGCTATTTTTAAAGCCTTACTTTTAGCAATTTTTTTAAAAATTCTTTGCAAATTTTCATCTAAAGCTTTATTTAAACCACTTCCAAAAACACAATCAACTATAATGTCAAAATCTTTAAATTTAGGTTCTTTTTTTAAAAAATTAAAACCTATATTTTTTAAAATTTGCTCTTGCTTGGTAAACACTGTACTTTTTTTATATGGTACAGTATAAGCAAAAGCTTTTTTTAAGTGTCTAATGGCCACAAGTCCATCAGCTCCATTTCCACCAGTACCAAGCAAAAATAAAATTTTGGCATTTTTTATGTTTTTACTTTTTTTCTTAATCAAATTTGCAAGCTCTATGCCTGCATTTTCCATCATTAAAAACTCATCCAAACCTTTTTCAATAAGCTCTTTTTCATAAGAAATATTATCTTTAAACACTACTTTCATCGTCCATCTCACATTTTATAAGCTTTTGGGTTTTAGCGCCTAGCTCTTTAAGCTTTATCACTCTTGAAGCAATATTTCCACTTCCATGAGTAAGCTTTGTTTGCATATTATCTACATTTGTGTTTAATCTTTTGATGTTTTCTTTGATTTTTTCAAAATCATCTAAAACACCTGCAAATTTATCATGAAATTTGCCAAGCTCATCAAAAGCTTTTAGGATATTTTCATTACTTTGTATGTTTTTCCATGAAATATTTATCGTATTTAGTGCCATAAAAAGAGTGTTTGGTGTGGTTAAATAAACCTTTTTTTTATAAGCGTATTGATAAATTTCAAGATCTACATTTAAAATCAAATCTAAGATATTTTGATAAGGTATAAAAAGCAAAACAAATTCATAAGTGTGTTTGTCATACTGCATATAAGGCTTTTTGGCTAACTCATCAATTCTTGATTTTAGATTATAAGCTAAATCAAGACAGGTATTTTGACTAATATCTTCAAAAGCAAAATCACTTGGCAAAGAAAATTTTGCATCTATGATTATACTTTTTTGTTTATCTAAAAATACTACCGCATCAGGAATATAGGTTTTACCCTCATCTTGAAATCTCTCTTGCAATTTATACTGCACGCCCTCTACTAAACCACTATTTTCTAAAACTGATTTTAGTTGCAATTCTGCAAAATTACCACGAATTTTTTTATCACCCTTTAAAATTTTAGCTAGCTTATCTGCATTTTCTGTCATATTTTGACTAAATTTAAACATATTATCAATATGAGTTTTAAGACTAACTTCATTTGAATTTAGTCTTTCATTGTATTCTTTAACGCTTTTTTTCACAGGCAAGAAAATTTCTTCTAATATTTTTTTTGTATCTTCATTAAGCATAAGTTTGTTTTGGCTTAAAATATTAGCATTTTGTTTTTGCAAATTTTGTTCTAATTCTTGTTTTAATTCTACTAAGCTTTGCTTGTATTTTTCTTCTAGTTTTATCAAAGTTTGAGTATATTCTTCTTTTAAATTCGCACGCTCTTTTAAATGTATATTTAAAAGTTCTTGCTGGGTTTGTTCTTTTTGAGCTAATTTTGCTTCTAAAGCCTCATTTTTAGATAAATATAATATTTTTTCATCTAAAAGTTTGGAATTTTTTTCTATAAGTGTAGTTTTTTCAAGCTCTAAATTAGTAAGTTGATTTTGTAAGGCTATATTACTTTGGTTTAAAAACTCCAATTTTGCTTTTTCTTTTTGGCTTTTAAACACATACCATATAAAAGCTAAAATTACAACAACTAAAAAGGCTATCAAGATATTTTCCATTTTTAAGCCTTTGTTTTTTCAATAAGAAAATAAATATTTTTTTCATTACCTTCTTTAAATTGTTTCATTTGTGGTAAAAACTCTTTTACTAAAGCTCTAAAATTTTTAAAACCAAAATTTTGAGGGATAAAATTTGCGTGTTTTCTATTCATATTGGTGCGAATTTGAGCATATTCAGCACGGCCTTTTTCTTCTATTAAGGCTTCTGTGATATTGATTAAATCTTTGATATATTCTTTAGTGCTTAATATTTTTTCTTTAGATTCATCTTGATCTAAATAAAAAAATTCACTAAAAGAATTCACATAAGATTTTACAGCTTGTTTTAAACCCATACCTATAACTTGCTTTTTGCCTTCTTTAAGTCTTTGGATTAAACTAGTATAATCGCTATCGCTTGAAACAATGACAAAAATATCAATATCTTTTTCATAAAAAAAACTCATAATCTCAGTGATTAAATACATATCACTTGAGTTTTTATTAGCTATAAAATTAAATTGTTGCATAGCAATGATAGAATATTGTGCGATTTGTTCTTTCCAATTTTGTATATTTTTTTGTGTCCAATCTCCATAAATTCGTTTTATAACAATTTCTCCATAATCAGAAGCGATATCAAAAATAGATTTTGCATATTTTGAAGGAATATTTTCTGCATCAATAAAGATCGCCACGCTTTTGTTATCCATTTTTTCTCCTATGTAGTTCTCATTCTAAAACTTAATGCTTTTAAAATATGAGTTTTTAAAATCAACTCGCTTTGCTCTAAATCTGCAATAGTTCTTGCTACTTTTATGGTTTTATTTACCCCTCTTTGAGAAAGATTATATGAATTTATAGCCTTTTGTAAAATTTCATTCGCAGTAGAATCTAAAATACAAAATTGCTTCAGTTGTTCATCATTTAATTTAGCATTAAATTCTTCTTGTTTTCTTTGCTTTTGAAATAAAAATCCTTTAAAAACCATTTCACTCATTTGTTCAGAGCTTAAACTTGTTTTATCTTCATGTGAAATCTCATCCATAGCTACATAAAGATCAATCCTATCTAAAATAGGAGATGAAATTTTATTTTTATATTTTTTAATTTCTATCTCTTGGCAACGACATACAAGACTTTTAGAAAATAAATTTCCACAAGGACAAGGATTTTGCGCACAAGCAAATAAAAATTTAGTTTCATAAATCACTTTGGTATTAACTCTTGAAATAAGAATTTTAAAATCCTCTAGCGGCTCTCTTAAACTTTCTATGATTTGTTTTGAAAAATGAGGAAACTCATCAAAAAACAAAACCCCTCCATTTGCAAGTGCTATTTCTCCTATCTTGGCATTTTTAGTTCCTCCACCAAAAATACTAGCCCTAGTGCTTGTATGATGAGGACTTCTAAAAACCCTACTAGCACTAAAATCATCATCTAAAGAGTTTAATGACTTATAGGCATTTTGGGCTAAAATTTCTTTCAAACTTTGTGGTGGCATGATGAAAGGAAGTCTTTTAGCACACATACTTTTACCACTACCTGGACTACCTTCAAATAAAATATTATGCATACCCAAAGCTGCTATTATACAAGCAAATTTAGCATTTTCTTGACCCTTAACTTCTTTAAAATCATAAGGATAAATAGAATTTTTTATATATTTTTGATTATTAATTTCTATGGCATTTTCAAACAAAGGATGAGCATTATTTATATGATAATTCTCATAATTTTTTTCTTTAAAAAAATCCATAGCTTGGGCTAAATTTTCCAAAGCATAGATTGTTAAGTTAGGTATCATCGAAGCTTTTTGTGCTATAGCTTTTGGTACTACTACTTTGGCATTTTGTACTTTTGCACTTAAAAAAAGTAAGATAGAAAATAAACTAGCAGTGCTTTTAATACTTCCATCTAAACCAAGTTCTCCAAAAACAAAAAAGTCATCTAAATTTTCTTTTTGAAATAAAATCAAAATCGCAATAGCCAAATCAAAATGAGAGCCATTTTTAGGGATATCTGATGGACTAAGATTGATAGTGATTTTTTGAGCTGGGAAATTGAAATTTTGACTTAGTAAAGTTGCCTTAACTCTTTCTGTGCTTTCTTTGATGGTAGAATTTGCAAGACCCACTATACTAAAACCTGGCAAACCTCTTGTGAAAGTTGATTCTACATCGATAATATCAAGCTCTGTAGAAAAACTTGCACATTTTAGTTTTTTCATTTGGTCTTTTTGGATTTTTTCTTAAAGTCTTTATCAAATTTTTGGCGTTTTAAAAAAGAAAGTTTTTCTATAAATAAATGCCCATCAAGATGATCAACTTCATGTTGAATAGCCACTGCTAAAAAATCATGTGCTTGCAAACTTTGTGGCTTGCCAAATCTATCTTGATAATCAAGTTGTATATTTTTATAGCGCATTACATCTTCATAAAAACCTGGTATGCTTAAACAACCCTCGTTACAAGAAATTTTTTCATCATCTAAAGGTGTTATAATAGGATTAATAATTTCTAAAAGAGTTTGCTTATTTTCTTTTTGCTCACCTTCTTCATCACCAATATCTACAAGCAAAGCTCTAATTGGCACATCAACTTGAATAGCAGCCAAGCCTACGCCCTTATTAGCTATCATTGTTTCATACATATCATCTAGAAGTATATGTAAATCTTTATCAAAATTTTCTACTTTTTTTGACTCTAAAAATAATCTTGGATTAGGATAGGTAATTATCTTTCTTATCATTTTTCTTTTTCCACTATTATAAAGGGTTCTAAATTTTTTCCTGAATCTTTTAAAGCTTCAATACATTTTTCTATTAATTCTTCACCCTTGCTATCTTGATTAACAGCACTTATAGCCACTTCAACATCTACATCTATTTCTTTATCTGCTAGGAAAAAATTTGAATTTTCTAAAGATTCTAAAATTTTATTACATATTTCTTGTGCTTTTTCTAAATTTGTATGAGAAATCATCATAGCAAAAATATTGTTTCCACAATGGGCTACTACATCGCTTGAAGAGACATTTTTACTAAAAATTCTACACACACCTTTTAAAAAAGCATTTTTTTCTTTTTGAGTATAAGTTTGCTCAAGAATTTCTTCTTTTACTCTAAAAAATATTAAGGAAGTATGATAATTATATTTTGCATTACTTTCAATGCTTTTTTCTAAATTTTCTAAAAAATATTTTTTATTATAAACTCCAAATTTAGAGTCAAAATCACTTTGCTCTTCTATATGTTTATAAGTTTGTCTAACCTCATCAAAACTTTCTTTAATCTCATCTGAATATTTATCTAAAATACTAGAAAATCTTGAAAGATCTGCTTCAAGAGCGTGAATTACATTAGAAACAGCTAAATTTCCTGTACTAATAGCAAGTTCTGAATTACGTCTTCTTAACATATCTTTAACTGTTTCAAGATGTCTATAAATCATAGCAATGTATTGCAATAATGCCGAAGTAGAACTAAAACTTTTTTTGATTTCTTGTTCTATATTTGCACGTTTGATACCATCATCGTTTTGCTCAAATTCCATAATCTCGCTAACTTTTTTCTTAAAAGCTACCGGACGTTCTTCAAGCATTTTTTGAAAATAAACTCCATAATTAGTTGGTGTTGGAGGTACATTATCTTTTACAAGCTCAGTCAAAATAGACTTTGCAAATTTTTCAAATTCACCTCCACTAATTTTTTGAATTTTTGGAGCTTCTTTGGCTGGAGTTGGATCGCTACTTAAATTTAAATCAGCAAATAAATCATCATCTAACATTGCTATGCTTTTCCTTATTTAAAACTTTTTTCCAAAACCTTATCGATTAAGCCATATTCCTTAGCTTCTACAGCACTCATAAAAAAGTCTCTATCAGTGTCTTTTTCTATTTTAGAGAGTTTTTGTTTGGTGTTTTTAGCCAAAATATCATTTAAAATCGCTTTTAATCTTAGAATTTCTTTTGCTTGAATTTCTATATCAGTTGCTTGCCCTCTTGCTCCACCTAATGGTTGATGGATCATAATTCTTGAATTTGGCAGAGCAAATCTTTTCCCTGGAGCACCACAACTAAGCAAAAATGCACCCATTGAAGCAGCTTGACCAATACAAATAGTACTTACATCAGCTTTAATATAATTCATCGTATCATAAATACTAAATCCACTGGTTACAACCCCACCTGGTGAGTTAATATAAAGATAAATATCTTTTTGAGGATCTTCAGCCTCTAAAAACAAAAGCTGAGCTACAATAGAAGCAGCAAGATCATCATTGATCTCGCCACTTAACATGATAATTCTATCTTTTAAAAGTCTTGAATAAATATCATAACTTCTTTCGCCCCTGCTTGTTTTTTCAACCACATAAGGTATGTATGAGCTCATTATTTTTCACTTTCTTTTTCAGTTTTCTTTTTGTCATTTTTTTTGAAAATATCAGCAAAAAGTTTTTCTTCGATTAAAGACATTTTAATAGCAGGCAATGCACCTTGTTTTTTGTAATTATCTAAATGTTCTTGCGGGTTAAAACCATATCTATAAGCTTCAAAATAAATCGCTTGGATTAATTCTTGATCGCTTACTGTAACATTTCTAAGTTTTGCTAGCTCGTCTATAATGAAAGTTAATTTTACGCTTTTTTGTGCATCTTCTTTAAAACTTTCTCTTTTTTCTTTATATTTAGCCTCATCTTTAAATTCTTTTAATTCTTCTTCGCTTAAAGTTCTCAAAGAGCTTCTAAATTGCATATCTGTTTCTTGCTCTACTATATTTCTTGGTAAAACAAAGTCAAACTTAGCTACCAAAGCTTCTGCAAATTGATTTTTAAGCTCATCGTTGATAAGTTTAAAGATTTTTTCATTTTTTAGTTGTTCTTTTAATTTTGCATCTAATTTTTCAACACTTGGTTCTTTTTCTTCAGGTAACAAGCTTTTTAAAAGCTCTTCATTTAACTCAGGTAATTTAAGTTCTTGAATTTCGTGAATTTTTACTTTAAATACCGCATCTTTTCCTGCTAAATGCGCTGCGCCATATTCTTTTGGAAAAGTTACATTAATATCTTTTTCCTCACCTGCTTTTAAACCAATCATACCTTCTTCAAATCCTGGTATGAATTGTTTTGAACCAATTTCTAAAACATAATTTTGAGCTTTTCCGCCATCAAATGCTTTACCATCAACAAAACCTTCAAAATCAAATTTAGCAAAATCGCCTTCTTTTAAAGCTCTTGCTTCTTTAATCGCTTCAGGAGTAGCAAATCTTTTTAATAATTCTTCTTTTTTTGCATCAATTTCTTTTTGAGTTACTTTTGGTGTATTATAAGTTGGAATTAGTTCTTCATATCCATCTAATTTTACTTCTGGTCTAAAAGATAATACCATTTGAGCCTCAATAGCACCATCTTTTCTATCAAATTTTTCAAAATATGGCTCACCTACTAAATCTTTAGCCTCTTTTTTAATTTCTTTTAAAGCACCATCTACAGCATTTCTTAAAAGATCTTGCTCCGCATCTCTTGTAAGCTCTTTTTCATATCTTTTAAGTATAGCAGCAACAGGAACTTTTCCTGCTCTAAAACCATCCATTTTCATAGTTTTAGACGCTTTTTTAGCTAATTTTTCAACTTCTGCTTTAATAGCTCCTTGAGCAATTTTCACAGTAGCATTTGCATTTGCAAAATCAATTAGTTTTGCTGTAACTTCCATAATGTTTTCCCTTTTTAAATAAAATTTTTTGATAATATACCAAAATTTTCCTTATCACTTTATATAAAAATAAAAATATGTTAAAATTTTAATTTTTGATGGAGAAAAAATGCAAGAAAAATTTGAACAATCAGTAAAAAATATGTTAGAAATTATCGGGGAAAATCCACAAAGAGAAGGACTTTTAAAAACTCCTACTAGAGTTTTTAAGGCTTTTGAATTTTTAAATAGCGGTTATAAACAAGATCCAAAACAAATACTAAATGATGCTTTATTTGAAAGTTCAAACAATGAAATGGTTTTGGTAAGAGATATAGAATTTTATAGTCTTTGTGAACATCATCTTTTGCCTTTTTTTGGGCGCGTGCATGTTGCGTATATACCAGATAAAAAAGTCGTAGGACTTAGTAAAATTCCACGCCTTGTAGAAGTTTTTGCAAGACGCTTACAAATTCAAGAACAACTCACAGAGCAAATCGCAGAAGCACTAATGGAACATGTAGGTGCAAAAGGCGTTGGGGTAGTTATTGAAGCAAGACATATGTGTGTTGAAATGAGGGGGGTGCAAAAGGCAAATTCTACTACTAGCACTTCAGCATTAAGAGGTAGCTTTTTAAAAAGTGAAAAAACAAGAAAAGAATTTTTTACCTTAATTAACTCAGCAAAACAGGTTAGGTTTTAATGGGTTTAGAAAAACTTCGCAGCAAAATTGCTTCACAAAATCTTGCTAGTGTTTTTGGACAAATTACTAAAATTTCAAGCACTAGTATAGAAATAAATGGTTTAAAAACTAGCATAGGTGATATTATTAAAATAGTTTCTAGTGAAGATGAGAATAAAGAAGCTATGGCTATGGTAGTAGAAGTAGATGAAAATTTAAGCTATTTGAGTCCTTTTGGTTTTGTGGAAGGTTTTAAAATAGGTGATCGTGCTTTTATTAACGATGCGGGTATGCAAATAGGGGTTAGTGATGAACTTTTGGGAAGAGTAGTTGATCCTTTTATGCGACCAAAAGATGGTAAAGGACCTATTGAGGCAAGTAAATTTATGCCTATTATGCGTGCACCTATTGATGCGATGAAGCGAGGTTTGATAGAAGAAGTTTTTCCAGTAGGTGTTAAAACAATAGATGCACTTTTAACTTGTGGGGTAGGACAAAAGCTTGGGATTTTTGCAGGAAGTGGGGTTGGCAAATCAACCCTTATGGGCATGATAGTAAAAAATTCCAAAGCTCCCATTAAAGTCATAGCTTTAATCGGTGAGCGCGGTAGAGAAATTCCTGAATTTATACAAAAAAATCTTGGTGGTAAACTTGATGATACTGTCATCATCGTTGCAACAAGTGATGATAGTGCGCTGATGAGAAAATACGGAGCATTTTGCGCTATGAGTGTGGCTGAGTATTTTAAAGAACAAGGTAAAGATGTATTATTTATCATGGATAGTGTAACGCGTTTTGCTATGGCTCAAAGAGAAATAGGCCTAGCTCTAGGTGAACCACCTACGACAAAAGGCTATCCACCAAGCGTTTTAAGTCTTTTACCTCAGCTTATGGAGCGCGCAGGAAAAGAAGAAGGTAAAGGCACTATAACAGCTTTTTTTACCGTGTTAGTTGATGGAGATGATATGAGTGATCCAATAGCTGATCAAAGCAGATCAATACTTGATGGGCATATAGTGCTTAGTCGCGAACTTACTGACTTTGGAATTTATCCACCTATAAATATACAAAATTCAGCCTCAAGGGTTATGGGTGATATTATTAGTGATGAACACAAACTAGCTGCTAGAAAATTTAAACGTTTAAATTCTTTACTTAAAGAAAATGAGGTTTTACTTAGAATTGGTGCTTATCAAAAAGGCACTGATAAAGAACTTGATCAGGCTATCGCTAAAAAAGACTTTATGCAACAATTTCTTAGTCAAAATCCTGAAGAAAGTTTTGAATTTGAAGATACTATCAATATGCTAAAAATGATTGATACACAATAATTGGAATGATTTTTGCTTTTTCATGATAAAAAGTCATGAAAAAAGGATGGATCATGTCAAATATAGCTTTTTTAGATCATCAACAAAGCTTGGGTTTAAAATACACCGATATTTGTCAAAATATCTTTGAAAGAGAAATTTTTACACATATGTTTTTAGAGTGTATAAGCTATCTTTTATTAGAAAATAAAGCTAAATTAAAATACTTAAAAATTATTAATTCAAAAGAAGAATTTATCGTTGAATTTAAAATCAACAATCAAAAAAAATCATTTATTATCAATGATAAAAAAATACTAAATGCAGAATTTAGTGCAAAAAGAATAACTCAAGATGAGTATGAAAGAGAAATCGCTAGAATTTATCAAATAGAAAGATATTTAAAAACACAAAGCAATCTTCAAAATTTTTCTAGCGAAATTAACACTACCATGAAAAATCTTTTTAAAGATATGGATGAGTTTAAAAACTATATCGATATGCTTGAAGCAAAAGAAAACACTCACAATCACTACTTATCAAAAATTTATAATATAGCTTAATATTAACCAAACTTTGCCGATAATACTACTAATCCAAACAAAAGGAGTATGTTATGGGCGAAGTTACTAACAACCAAGCAAGTTTAATGCTTAACATTGCAACTACTATGATGAAAAAAACCATAGAAGCCAATGAAAATGCAGTAATGCAAGTACTTGAAGGCGTAAATGCAAACCCTGCTCCAACTACTACTCCTAGCACTAGTTCAGGATTGCTTGACATTTACGCTTAATTTTTCTCTTCGATTCAAAAATTTTGGCATAGCTTTTGCTTTTTTAAGGCTAAGCAATATTTTTGAAGAGAAGAGTTATGTTTGTAAATTCTAATGTCAATCCGTATCAGAATTTTGCAAATTATCCTTTTGCAAAGACTGGACACGCGGAAGAAAAAAAAGAAAATACCAATATTAAAAGTGATTTACTCGATATAAAAGGTTCTAATTTAGATTATGAAGTAAGCTATGCAAGCGAGTTTGGTTTTAGAATCAATGAGCAAGGTTTTTTTGAAAAAGATCTTAATAAAACGGCTGCTTTGCCTCTTGATTATGATATTAATATAAAAAGCATAAGAGAAATTTCAAAACAACTTATAAAGCTTGATGAAAATTTAAACTATAACAAAATAGACTTACCAAGACTTTTAAACACTTATCATAATACACTAAAAACCATCAATCATGAATTTCAAAAAAATGATAATAGTTTTTTAAGTAAAGCACAAATTTCAGAATTAAATCAAGGTTATAGCTATACTTATGAAGGAAAAATTTTAAAAGTTTATGAAAATGCCAAAAGTTTACAAAATGCAAAAGAAGCAAATAAAAATCTAAATACCTTAATGCTTGATAACAAAATAGGAGACTTTGCATTCAATGCGAGCATTGAAAACACGGCTAGTAATCCTATCATAAGACCTTATCTAAACCGACAAGGCGAAGTTTCTAAAAGTGGATTATTGCTTAATTATATTTATCATGATTTAAAAGAACAAAATAATCAAAAGGCTAATTTCTTTTTAACTCCTATTGAGTTAGATATGTCTTCTAATGTAAATTTTCAAAAACTCATGAGAGGTCAAATGAGTATGCAAGATTATCTAAGTGAAAGCAATAAAGAAAAAATGAGTTTTGATTTATATTTATATATCAATGGAGTAGATAAAAACAACACCACAGAAGATAAACTTTCAGTTTTCTTTCAACAATACATTAACTATCAACACAGTATCAACATGCAAGAATTTGCTAATTCAAGTTCTATTTATAGTCTTTATAGTGAGCAAATTAGCAAAGATTTTGAAGCTTTAAAAAAAGAGTTTAATCAAAATGATTCTAATATCGATCTTGAAAAAATTAATACTCAAAAAGAACTTTTAGACACTCAATTTTTAGAAAATCGCAAAAGACAAGCAAGCATTAATAAAATTTTACACTCATATTTAAATGCAATGGCTTAACTTGTGCTAAAATAATAAAAAATTTTACACAAGTTAAATCCATTTAGTTTAATGTTAAATTTAACATTTTAGTGTATATTAACAAAAAAGATAAAAATTATCCTAATTAAAGGAGTGTAATTTTGAAAGTATATTTAGATAATAATGCAACAACACAACTTGCACCAGAAGCTTATGAGCTTATGAAACCTTTTTTAAAAGAACATTATGGTAATCCAAACAGCCTTCATCAATGGGGTAGTGCAACTCACCCTGCTTTAAAAGAAGCTATGGATAAACTTTATGCAGGACTTGGGGCAAGCGATTTAGATGACATCATTATCACTTCCTGTGCCACAGAGAGTATCAACTGGGTATTAAAAGGTGTGTATTTTGATAGAATTTTAAATAGCGATAGAAATGAAGTAATTATTTCTAGTGTAGAACATCCTGCAGTAGCAGCTAGCGCTATGTTTTTAAAATCTTTAGGAGTAAAAGTCATAGAACTTGGCGTTGATCATGAGGGTGTTTCTAGTGTAAAAGATTTAAAAGAAGCTATTTCAGATAAAACTGCCCTAGTAAGCATTATGTGGGCAAATAATGAAACTGGTATGATTTTTCCTATAGAAGAAATGGCTCAGATTGCTCATGAATATGGAGCATTATTTCATACTGATGCAACTCAAGCTGTTGGGAAAATCAAGGTTAATTTTGCAAAAGCTGGAGTTGATTTTGCTTCATTTTCTGCACATAAATTCCATGGTCCAAAAGGTGTAGGTGGACTTTATATTAAAAAAGATATAGAATTAACTCCACTTTTACATGGTGGTGAGCATATGGGTGGTAGAAGAAGCGGAACTTTAAATGTACCATATATTATAGCAATGGCAGAAGCTTTAAGAATTGCAAATACTATGCTTGATTTTGAAAACTCACACATTAGAAGATTAAGAGATAAATTAGAAGATTTAATTTTAGCTATGCCTGATACAAGTGTAGTTGGAGATAGATCAAGAAGGGTTCCTAATACCATCTTAGCAAGTATTAAAGGTGTAGAAGGCGAGGCTATGCTTTGGGATTTAAACAAAAATGGTATAGCAGCAAGCACTGGTTCAGCCTGTGCTAGCGAAGCACTTGAGAGCAATCCTATCATGGAAGCAATTGGTGCTGAAAATGATTTAGCTCATACTGCCCTAAGACTTTCTTTATCAAGATTTAACACAGAAGATGAAATTGATTATGCAGCAGAGCAAATAAAAAAAGCAACGCAAAGACTTAGAGCAATCTCAAGTACTTATGCATATAAGCCTGAAAATATTTAAAGGATAAAAAATGGCAAAGAATAATTTAATTGGCGGATCAATTTGGGATGAGTATTCTCAAAAAGTACAAGATAGAATGAATAACCCTCAACATATGGGCGAATTTACACAAGAAGATGCACAAAAAGCAAATGCAAAACTTATTGTTGCAGATTTTGGAGCTGAAAGCTGTGGCGATGCGGTTAGGCTTTATTGGTTAGTGGATGAAAAAACTGATAAAATCATTGATGCTAAATTTAAAAGCTTTGGCTGTGGTACAGCAATAGCAAGTAGTGATACTATGGTTGATCTTTGTATAGGTAAAACTGTAGATGAGGCTGTAAAAATTACAAATTTAGATGTTGAATTTGCTATGAGAGATAACCCTGAAACTCCTGCAGTTCCACCGCAAAAAATGCACTGTTCAGTTATGGCTTATGATGTTATCAAACAAGCTGCGGCGCATTATAAAGGTGTTAATCCTGAGGATTTTGAAGATCAAATCATAGTTTGTGAGTGTGCTAGAGTAAGCCTTGGAACCATTAAAGAAGTAATTAAACTAAATGATTTACATACAGTAGAAGAAATAACGCAATTTACCAAAGCAGGTGCTTTTTGTAAATCTTGTGTTAAGCCTGGAGGACATGAGAAAAAAGATTATTATCTTGTAGATATTTTAGCTGAAACTAGGGCTGAAATGGAAAGAGAAAAGCTAAAAGATCAAAGTAAAACAGATATTGCTTTTGATGATATGACCATGGTTAAACAACTAAAAGCAGTAGAGGCTGTTTTAGATAGCGATGTGCGTCCTATGCTACATGGTGATGGTGGAGATTTAGAAGTAATTGATATCCAAAAAAGTGACAATAAAAATATAGATATATATATACGTTATCTTGGAGCATGTAGCGGCTGTTCAAGTGGGAGTGGTGCAACCTTATATGCTATAGAAAATATCTTACAAGAAGAACTTAGTCCAAATATACGCGTTATACCTGTTTAAGCAGTTTTTCTGCTTAAACTTTAAATTTCAAGCCTTTTTATGTTAAAATAACACGTTAATAAAAATTTAAAAAGGCTATTTATGCAAAGACTTCAAACCTTTGTTAAAAGTGAAACTTTTCCTGGTGTTTTACTAATATTTTTTACCGTACTTGCACTCATTTTACAAAATAGTTCTTTAACGGATCAATATACTAACTTTTTAAATATTCCTTTTGGCTTTCAAGCTGGAAGTTTAGAAATTTTCAAACCTTTACTTTTATGGATTAATGATGGACTTATTGCAATCTTTTTCTTTGCCATAGGACTTGAATTAAAATATGAAGTAACAAGAGGGCAACTCAATAGTATAAAGGCTATGTCTTTACCTGTATTTGCTGCACTTGGCGGTATGATAGTGCCTGCTTTGATTTTTGCGTTTTTTAACTATAAGGATCCTTTTGCTTTGCAAGGTTGGGCTATACCAACGGCTACTGATGTAGCTTTTGCGGTTGGTATTTTAATGCTTTTAGGCAAAAGAGTACCTACTTCTTTAAAATTATTCTTACTTTCTTTAGCTATTTTTGATGATTTAGGCGCGATTATTGTAATTGCTTTATTTTATACAAGCGAACTTTCAGTTTTTGCTATGATTGCTGCTTTGGTGTGTATTCTAGCGCTTTATTTGCTAAATCACTTCCATGTTACCAAAAAATCTTTTTATATCATCATAGCTATAGTATTTTGGATAAGCATGTTAAAAAGTGGGGTGCATGCAACTTTGGCAGGTGTGATTACTGCTTTATTTATACCACTTCAAACAAAAAGTGGTGAGTCTTTTTTAAAAGAAATAGAACACGACTTAGCACCTTGGGTGAGTTATTTCATCTTGCCTATTTTTGCTTTTGCAAATGCGGGAGTTGATTTAAAAGATATGGATCCAAGCTTTATGTTTTCTTCGGTTAGCTTAGGTATTATTTTAGGATTATTTTTGGGAAAACAAATTGGAGTATTTTTATTTTCATATATTAGTATAAAACTAGGACTAGCAAAACTTCCACAAAATGTTAATTTCAAACAACTTTACGGGGTTTGTATACTCACAGGTATAGGTTTTACTATGAGCTTTTTTATAGATGGCCTAGCTTATCAAAATAGTGATATTTTTGCATATTCAGACAAACTTGCAATTTTAGTAGCTTCATTATTAAGCGCTATAGTTGGATATGTTTACTTAAAACTTATTTATAGTTTTAAAAAATGAAATTAAGAAGTTTCCAAAACTTTTTATCACTTGAAATTTTAGGAGGATTGTTGCTTTTATTAGCAACGATCTTTGCCTTGCTACTTAAAAATAGTCCTTATGGACAACACTATATGGATTTTTTAAGTGTAGAAATAGGTGTAAAAGTAGGTGCTTGGGAACTTTTTAAGCCTTCTTTATTGTGGATTAATGATGGTCTTATTGCAATCTTTTTCTTTGCCATAGGACTTGAATTAAAAAAAGAATTTGTTCAAGGAGAGTTTAAAACTCTTAGTAATATTACCCTACCCTTAATGGCTGCTATAGGCGGTATAGTTGTGCCTGCTTTGATATTTTGTGCTATCAATTTTAACGATGCTTATGTTTTAAAAGGTTGGGCTATACCTACTGCAACTGATACTGCATTTGCCCTAGTTATACTCGCAATGCTAAAACAACGCATACCAAGTTCTTTAAAAATATTCTTAGTGTCTTTAGCGATTTTTGATGATGTAGGAGCTATTTTAATCATTGCGATTTTTTATACAGGAGAGCTTTCAACTTTAGCCTTTTTTGTTGCCTTTTGCTGCATTGTAGGTCTATTTTTACTTAATCGCTTAGGTAATGAAAGAAAATCATTTTATTATATACTTGGAGCATTACTTTGGCTTAGTGTATTAAAAAGTGGAGTGCATGCAACTTTAGCAGGCATCATCACAGCTTTATTTATACCTGTATATACAAAAAACAACCATGCTTTATTAGAAGAAATCGAGCATGGTTTAAAATTTTGGATAGCTTTTATAATACTACCACTTTTTGCTTTTGCCAATGCAGGGGTTGATCTTTCAAAAATTGAAGTACATATGCTATTTAGCGGTGTAAGTATAGGGATTTTCTTAGGCTTGTTTGTTGGAAAACAACTAGGTGTATTTGGCTTTGCTTATATGGCAATTAAATTTAAACTTGCAAAACTGCCAAAAGATGCAAATCTTAAACAACTCTATGGAGTTTGCATACTCACAGGTATAGGTTTTACCATGAGCTTTTTTATAGACGCCCTTGCCTATGAAGTAAGTGATATATTTAATTTTGTGGATAATTTTGCTATTTTACTAGCTTCCTTAGCTTCAGGTGTATTTGGCTATTTTTATCTGCGCTTTGTAAAATAATTAAGTTTTTTTTAAATTAAATAAGATATAATTTCATTTCTTATTTAATATTTGGCCCATTCGTCTAGCGGTTAGGACATCGCCCTTTCACGGCGGTAACACGAGTTCGAGTCTCGTATGGGTCACCACTTTTTAAATTCTAATTACAAAAATATCAAAAATAGCAATTTTCCATAACTAAGCTTAATTTACAACCAATACATCAAATAAATATTCTAAAAGTAAAAAATATAAATAAATTTACCTACTAACAAGCTTGTAAGATTTTATGAAAATACTATGGATAATAAGGCTTATCCTTTAAGAATTTATAAGATAGAATTTTAACTTTCTTTATTTTCTCCATCTTTAAAAGAAAATATAGGCAAACTTAAACCATAATATATCGCCAAAAGTCTTGCTATGGTTCCTACAATCAATGAAGCAAGAATTACCCATAACTCATCTACGCCCAAAATATACAATATATAATACAAAGCCCCTGTTAATATAGCAACACCCGCATAAATTTCTTTTTGAAATACAAGTGGTATCCTAGCACACAATATATCTCTTAATATCCCACCAAATACACCAGTAATTACAGCTGAACTCACAGCCACTATAAAACCATACCCCATTTGTATTGCAATTTGTGCACCTAAAACACTAAAAACAACCAAACCTATAGCATCTAAAATCAAAAAAAGTTTTTCAAGCCTTATAACATATTTGGCAATTTTTGTTGTAATCATAGCTGCAACACAAATTAAAATCACATACTCAGGAGTTTTAATCCAAGTTAGCGGATGATGATCAAGCAAAATATCTCTAATAGAACCTCCGCCAATAGCTGTTACCAAAGCTATAAATATCACTCCAAAAAGATCCATTTTATGTCTTCCCGCAGCAATAGCTCCTGTCATTGCATCAACAGTAATTCCGATAATATAAAGTATAGTTAAAAGCATAATGAGTTTTCAAAAAACCCTTGTTAAAACAAGGGTTAATTTTTACTTACGATATCAATGATATTTTGAGCTACTTTTTTAGCAATAGGATCAACAAATTCAGCAGGAGAGGTAAATCCTACACAAGAGCAGTTAATCTCACCTAAAACATATTTATCTTTACCATTTTCATCTGTATCTAAGATAAAATCAGCGGTCCAAATCAAAGGAATATCATAATTTCCAAGTTTTGAACGAATTTCAGGTAAGGTTGCTAAAAACCAATCAACCAATCCTTGCCAATCTTTTGGCTCATCATATCTATATTTTGCACCTGAAAAAAGTGTTGCAGAGAATGCATCAGCACCTTCTGCAGGCTTTTTATGCACAACATAAATTGGAGTATGATAAAGCATTAAAATTCTAATTTCACCTTCTTTAATACGCGGTAAGAAAGTCATATCTACAAGCATACCATTATCACCTATAATGTATTGCTCACAAAAATCCATAAACTCACCAAGCTCTCTTTCTTCTGTGTGATTATCTTTTGCTTCTGTGCATTTGATTTTTGCATTTAATGGCACACTTGTCGTCCCCGCTGGTAGCTCATCTATCAATCTCACACGCCAAATTCCCTCACCCGTTGAACCACGATTTTGTTTTAAAACCCTCTCACCCTTTGCTAAAGTTTTTGGAAAACTTTCTTTAAAAGTTTTGATATCATAATACGCATAAGTATCTTCAGGTACTAAAGCCGTTTTATTAAGCTTGGTAAGCGCATCTTTAGCGCCATATCCTATCATCGCATCAGGATGAGGCATACCTATAACACCATTTGCACAAAGTTTTCTAAGCATATCAAAATACTCGTTTTCTTCTTTTAAATTTCCAGGATTAATTCTAGAAACATAAGCATCGGCATTGTTTTTTACATATTCATAAATTTCATCTTTCTTTTCAACTTCAAAAAAGATAACCTCAGCATTCCAACCTTGTTCTTTTAAGGCATTTACCATAGGCATAGTATCTTTTCTATGGCCATCTTCACCTTTATCGCTACCACCTCTAACTTCAAAAAACACAATATTTTTTTTCATATTTCTCCCTTTTTAAAGATATTTTATCATCATATCTAAATAAGTATTAAATTTTTATTTGTTTTTTCCATAAACTCGTTGTAAATTTTGCAAATTTGAGCTTGCATTTAAAAGCAAAGCATCAGCCATGCAAATTGCTACCATAGCATTTACCACAACACTGCCTCTTATACCCACACAAGGATCATGTCTGCCTTTTAACTCATGTATAACATTTTCTCCTTGAGTATTTTGCGTTTGTTGGGGTAAAAATATAGAAGGAGTTGGCTTAAAATATGTTTTTATATCGATAAAGTCCCCATTAGAAATTCCGCCTAAGATCCCACCGCTATGATTGCTTAAAAACACCCCATCTTTTAGTTCATCATTATTTTGACTTCCATATATATAACTACTTTGAAAACCACTTCCTATTTCTATAGCCTTAACCGCATTTACTCCCATAATTGCATGAGCAAGTTTAGAATCAAGCTTATCATACAAAGGCTCGCCTAAGCCTTTGATAGGGTTTTTCACTCTAGTAAAAACTCTAGCACCTATGCTGTTTTTTGCCTTTTTAGCTTTTAAAATTTCATCTTTAAAACTTTGCTCTAAATTTTTATCTAAAGCATAAACTTCACTATTTTTAGCATAATCAAAATCAAACTCATCATTACTAAGTTTGCTATCAATATTTCCTATTCCAAAAACCCCGCTCATTATCTCTATATCAAATTCTTTTAAAAGCATTTGTGCCACAGCACCTGCTACTGCTCTTGCTACACTTTCTCTAGCACTAGCTCTTCCACCGCCTCTATAATCTCTAATGCCATATTTATGATAATAAGTAAAATCAGCATGTGCAGGACGAAATACATCTTTTTCATAATCTTTTGAGCGTGTATTTTCATTATACACCAAAACACTTATAGGAGTTCCTGTTGTATAACCCTCAAAAACCCCACTTAAAACTTGAGCTTTATCTTCTTCTTTTCTAGGAGTGCTAAATTTATTTTGACCTGGCTTTCTTTTATCTAGCATTTCTTGTAAAAAATCAAAATCAAACTTCACCCCTGCTGGCATACCATCTATCACACAACCTATAGCTTGACCATGAGATTCGCCAAAGCTTGTAAATTTAAATCTTACTCCAAAGCTATTCATAGTTTTCCTAATTTCTCAAGTGCGATTTTAGCACATTGTTGTTGGGCTTCTTTTTTACTACCTGCTATAGATCTTGCTACTTCTATACCTTGAATTTTTACTGCGATTTCAAATTGCTTTTTATGATCAGGCCCAAAAGCCTTTACTACAATATACTCAGGTGTGCCTGCCATATTTGCCTGCGTAATTTCTTGAAGTCTTGTTTTATAGTCTTTAAACAAACTTTGTGTATCAATATGCGGATAAACTTCATTAAGCAAATTTAATGCTATATTTTTAGTTTTTTCAAAACCTATTTCTAAATACAAAGCCCCCATTAGTGCTTCAAAAGCATCAGAAAGTATGGAAGGTTTATTGCGTCCATCGTTATTTTCTTCTGCAATAGACATAAAAACACATGCTCCAAGATCAAGTTTTTGCGCTAAAGTTGCAAAAGATTTTTCATTCACCAAAGCCGCTCTAAGTTTAGAAAGATTTCCTTCTGAGTCTTTTTGAAATTTAAAAAACAAAAACTCCCCTACTACTAAATCCATCACAGCATCGCCTAAAAACTCTAATCTTTCGTTATTATAAGGCTTTTTGTAACTTTTATGCGTCAAAGCTTCGATGAGTAATTGCTCATTTTTAAAATGATAATTTAATCTTTCTTGGAGTTTTTTAAGCATTTATTGACCTTTCTTCTTGGAGCTTTAAGGCTGCATTTCTTGCTAGCTCATCACAACGCTCATTTAATTCATGGCCATTGTGCGCTTTGATCCAAAAAGCAGTTATTTTATGATCTTTAGCTACATTTAAATACTCTTTCCAAAGATCAATATTTTTTTTACCCTTAAAATCTTTTTTTACCCAACCTTCAAGCCATTCATTAATACTTTGTACCATTAAATTTGAATCTGTGTATAACTTTACCTCACATGGTTCTTTTAAAGCTTTTAAAGCCTCTATAATAGCCATTAATTCCATGCGGTTGTTTGTTGTATTCTCACACGCCCCACTTTGTTCTTTTTGATGATTTTTATAAGTTAAAACATAAGCCCACCCTCCAAAGCCAGGGTTGTTTAAACACGAGCCGTCTGTATAAATTTCAATATTTTTCAAGCTTTTACCTCATAATAAATCTCGCATTTTCCAAATTCATAACAAAATGGACAATGATAAAAAAACAAAGGACTTTGATTTTTACAATTATTACACACATAAGTAAAGCTAAGATTTGCACTTAGCTTATTATCGTTTAAAATTTTTAAAATTTTTAGTTTATGATTTTTGATAGGAATAGCTTTTGTGATTAATTTTTTTGCATAAAAAAACTCATGGTATTTTTCATCTTCAAGATTAAGCGGACTTTTGCATTCATTAAGCAAATCAATGACATTTTCAAATTGAGGCATTTGAGTAAGTTTATCTTTATAATGCAAAAAGCAAAGTCTTAAAATATACTCATTATCCTTACTCAAAGCTAAAATTTCTTTTAGTTTTTGTTCTTGCTCTTTAGAACTTGCTTGAATTTTTAAAGCTTTTATCAAGGCTTTTTCTGCATATATATTTTCTCCTAGCTCAAACAAACACTCTAAAACATCTAAAACCTTGTCATAATCTTTGAGTTTTAAATAAACAATTTTTAAAAGTTTTAAGCTTTCTTTATTGCGTGCTTTAATTTTTAAGGCATTTAACAAAGCTTCTACACTACGCTCTAAAAATCCTGCTTTTAGATAAACTTGTGCTAGTGAAAAAAAGATAAATTCTTTTTGGCTTGCTTCATTTGCTTTTTGCAAAGCTATGAGATAAATCCCCACAGCTTTTTCAAATTCACCACTTTTGGTAAAAATTTGAGCTAAGAAATTTAAATTTTCTATGCTTAAATTGGCATTTTTTAAAATTTGTTGGTGTGTGGAATTAATTTCAAATTTTTTTACAAAACGATCAAGTTTGCTTTTTTGGTCTTTACTTGCAAAAATACGCCATATATAATGTGAGCTAGCTATGATAAAAACCAAAGCAGTTAAAACAATAAGACCAAATAAAGGATCGCGGTATTCTACAAAGAAAAAATCCATAACCTTACAACTTAATTTTCAAATTTATAACAATTATAGCTAAATGCTTATATAATTTTCTTTAAGGTTTAAAGATGATAGAACAAGCAAGTATAGAACAACTTTTACAAAAAACAGATATTGTTGATATCATAGCTCATTATGTTGAAGTAAAAAAACAAGGCTCAAACTATGTTTGCGTTTGTCCTTTTCATGATGATAAAAATCCTAGTATGCATATTAATTCTATTAAAGGATTTTATCATTGTTTTGCATGCAAGGCTGGGGGTAATGTTTTTAAATTTGTAATGGATTATGAGAAATTAAACTTTGTTGAAGCTGTGGAAAAAGTTGCTTCATGGAGTAATTTTTCACTTACTTATACCTCGCAAAAACAAGATAATAAAAAATCCATCATTCATATCTTGCCTACTCTTAATGCTTTTTATAAACAAAACCTAGCTAAAAACAAAGAAGCTTTAGCTTATCTTTATAAAAGAGGCTTAAATGATGAGGATATTAGAACCTTTGAACTAGGCTTTGCGCCAAGTTCTAATGAAACACTAAGACTTTTACAAAATGAGCAAATCACTCAAGAAGAAGCTTTAGAGGTAGGTGCGATAAAACAAAATGAAAATGGCGCTTATGCAAGTTTTATCAACCGCATTACTTTTAGTATTTATGATCATAAAAATTTGCTTATAGGCTTTGGTGGTAGAACTTTAGATGAAACAAATATGGCAAAATATGTTAATTCTCCCCAAAGCAAACTTTTTGATAAATCACGCGTTTTTTATGCACTCAATTTAGCAAAAGATGCCATTTATAAACAAAAAGAAATGATAATTTGTGAGGGCTATATGGATGCTATAGCCTTTCATAAAGCAGGATTTAAAAATGCTGTGGCGGTTTTGGGAACTGCTTTAGGAGAACATCATATACCTTTAATCAAACGATTTGAAGCAAGAGTAATTTTGTGTTTTGACAATGATAATGCAGGACTTAATGCAGCTGTGCGTTCAGCACATTTGCTAAGTTTAGCAAAAATTGATGGAAAAGTAGTCTTGATAGAAGGTGGAAAAGATCCGGCTGAACTTGTAGCAAGCCATCAAGAAAAATTACTTTTTAATATTTTAGAAAAAGGTATAGAACTTGGAGAATTTTATATAAGAAGCTTGATTGCAAGTTGTGATTTAAACTCAGCACTTAGCAAACAAAAGGCTTTAGAAGAGGTACAAAAATACACTTTTAACCTTGAGCCTTTAATAGCAAATTCCTACACTACTTTAGTAGCAAATCTTTTGGGTGTAAATATTAATGATATTAAACTTTCTAAAAATACAAGAAAAATAAGCTTCATTAATCCTATAAAACAAAGTAAAATCAACAATATAAGCGAGTTAGAGCTTTTGAAATTTTTATATGAAAATAATGAAACCATAGGGCTTTTTAAGCTTTTAAGCACAAAAGAATATTTTTTACACCAAGATATTACTAAAGCTATTTTAGAGCAAAAAAACTTTGAAGATCCTAGTATAAGAGAGCTTTATGAATTTGAAAATATCAAAAATTTAAGCAATTTAGAAGAATTTTTATATGCTATTTGTAAGATCAACCTTGCATATTTTAATAAATTAAAAAGTTTAAATTTAAAACAAGCCTTTAAAAAACAAATTTATAATTTACTCAATCAAAATTTAGAAAAAATCAAAAAAAGCTATCAAAATGATGAAGTTTTTTTAAACCATTTGATAGAAGTTTTAAAAAGCGTGCATTTTTTAGATGATGAGGAAAGTTTGGAATTATTTTTAAATAGACTACAAAAAAACATCAAAGATAAAAAAGCAATTCATTATAACTTTGAAGAAGAAGTTTTTTAAATAAAAACTTGCATAAAAATTAAAAAATATTCATTACAATATGCCAAAAATTTCGAAAGGAAAAAATGAAAGCATTAGCACTTTTTAGCGGCGGGCTTGATTCTATGCTTGCTATAAAACTCATAAGCTCTCAAGGTATAGAAGTAAAAGCTTTAAATATTAATATAGGCTTTGGTGGCACAAGCGATAAAAGCGAACTCATGGCAAAACGCGCTGCTATGGCAGGGGCTAGTTTTGAAATGATAGATGTAAGAAATGCATATTTGCAAGAAGTTTTATTTAACCCTCAATATGGATATGGAAAGCATTTTAATCCTTGTATAGATTGTCATGCTTTTATGTTTAAAACTGCTCTTTCAATGTTAAAAGATGAAAATGCAAGTTTTATCATCACAGGAGAAGTAGTTGGTCAACGCCCAATGAGCCAAAGAAATGATGCTATGGCCAAGGTTAAAAAACTAGCACTTGATGAAGAAGATTTAATCTTGCGTCCAATGTGTGCTAAAAATTTACCTTTAACCAAACCTGAGCGTGAGGGTTGGGTTGATAGAGAAAAGTTAGAAAACATAAGTGGAAGAAGCAGAAAAAGACAACTTGAACTAGCTGCCAAATTTGGTTTTGAAGATTTTGAAAGTCCAGGCGGTGGATGTTTGCTTACACTTGAGAGCTTTTCTAATAAAATCAAAGATTTCATTAAATTTGATAAAAATATGCAAGTTAATGATGCTCAACTTTTAAAATACGGACGCCACTTAAGACTTCCAAATGGCTCTAAAATGATAGTAGGTAGAAATGAGTTAGAAAATCAATTTTTAAAAGAATTAAAAACTCAAAAATACGAAGAATTAAAACTTTTTGATTTAATAGGTGCTTATTCTTTGGTGGATGAAAACATCAATCCACAAGATCTTGAACTTGCTCTAAGCATAGCACTAACTTATGCTAAAACTCAAAATAATACAAAATACAAAATAGGCTTTAAAGATAAAATTTTCCAAAGTATGGCTTTTGAAGATAAAAATAAAATTCAAGAATATTTTATAAATTAAACTACCCTTTAAAGGGTAGTTTTTTAGAATTTCTTTCTTCTAACCTCTGCTACAATATCAGCTGACATAGAATCAACTTCATTAGCTACAGAATTAGTCGCATGAGCAATTTGTGAGTTTTCTTTAGTTAAACCATCAATTACTGAAACAGATTGATTAATTTGCGAAATTCCTAAAGCTTGCTCTTTAATACTCTCACCCATTTCATTAATAGATTGAACTAAGATATTAGTATTAGCTTCAATCTCACCTAAAGACTTTTGAGTTCTTTCTGCTAGATTTCTAACTTCATCAGCAACAACAGCAAAGCCACGTCCATGTTCACCAGCACGTGCAGCTTCAATAGCTGCATTTAATGCAAGTAGGTTAATTTGATCTGCAATATCTCTAATAACATCGGTTACATCTTTAATATCACTACTTTGCTTAATAACCTCTTCAGTTCTTGCCGCTACTGCATTCATAGAAGCGCTCATCTCTTCAACTGCAGCGGCACTTTCTTGTAAAGAATCGGCTTGTTTTTGCGCACCATCATTAAGTTTTAAAACACTCTCTTTTAAAGCATCAGCTTTAGTTTGAAGCATTTCACCTTGACTTAATGAAGCTTGAAGCATTTTTCTAATCTCTGCGCCTACTGCATTAAGTGATTTTTCTATCTCACCTTCTGCATTTTCAAGCTTATCGGAAAAATCAAGATTTTTAAAACTTGCAAAAACTCTTTCTATTTCATTTAAATCCCTACCTATTTTTAATTCCATATCCTCAAGCATTTTGTTTAATACTTCTTTTAATTCTACAAGTTTTGGATTTACAGGATTTGCCTCTATTCTTTGAGTGAAATATCCTTTTTCTATTTCACAAGAAACTTCTAAAATATTTTGCACAGTAATGTCATCTTTTTCTAAGCAAGTTTGAATATACTGGACATTATCATTAATCACACCAGCCATTTTGCCTATTTCATCATTATATCTAGGTTTTAAAACTTCTACTGTTGCAACCTCATGATTTAGGTATTTAAAAAATTTCATTAAATGACTTTGAAGTCTTTGTACTCTAACAGAAACGATTCTTTTCACAGAAATACTGATTGCAATCACAATAAAAATAACCGCTATAACAGAACTTACCAAGATGATATTTCTAAGATCTACGATTGGTGCATACACAGATTCATTAGGCACAACAGCCAACATAGCCCAATGAATTCCAGTATTTGGCCACACTTCAAACACCCTTATAGCTCCATGGTATTCACTACCATCATCTGCTATATAATCAATAGCTCCTGCGTGGATAGTTTTTTGAGCTTCTATCACATGAGTTGCATTTTTATTAACATCCGTAATTTTCTTCGTAACAAAATCTGCATTTGGATGTGTAGCTATTACACCATTGCTTGCTATTAAAATCCTTCTTGCTCCTTGATAAATTGATCTTGATGGATCATTTAAAAAATCTGCAATAGGTTTAAGATCATAAAGCATGCCAACAACACCTATTGCCTTACCTTCTTTATTTACGATAGGTGCAGCTACATTAAGTCCTAAAAATTTATTACCTTGGATGTTATACCATCTTGGTTCACCAAAATAAAGTTTATCACCACCCATTAAATTTTTAATAGCTTGTGTTGAAGCTATTTCTTCACTCGCTGCTATAGTTTGCATACCGCCAGCATTATTTGCGTCATTATCTTTCATCAAAATCATAAATTCATTATTATTTGTAAAGTATTTTGTATCAACACCTAAATTTTTATATACAGAACCATCTTGCAAATAATAATAACCATAAGCCACATCACGGTTTGCATCAATAGCCTCCCCTAGAATATTTTCTATCCTTTTTGGGTTTATAGCACCTTCTGAAATAAGATTGTTTAATGTTCTTTGAGTACCAATAGCACTTACAAATAAAGACTTGATACTTGCTTCAGCTTGATTTCCATAGCGATGTACAGAAGCTGTAAGTGTATTTTCTATCTGCGTATTTAAAATAGCAGTAGATCTGTTAATAATAAGCAAAGACAAAGCACTCAAAATTAAAATAACAGTAATAATTGCCACGAAGACAATTTTTGCACCAAGACTCCAATTTCGCATTTTCTCTCCTTAGATATTAAGTGGTAAAATATTCTTGTTATTATAAATAATTTTTATTAAAAAAATATAAAAAATTATTTTATTTTTATTTATTTTATAAGAATTATAATTACTTTTATTTTTTATCGCTTAAAATACTATAAAATAAGGGGTGGGGGTAATGGATTTTTAGTTAGTATTTTTTACTATTTATATTTAAAATATATTAAAAGTTACAAAATCACTTTGTCCATTTTCGCTAATAATATTAAAAGTATATTTACCTTTTTTTAAATTTAAGGCCAAAGATTCTTCCTTACCTTCGAAAATTAGCTCTTGATTTAAATACCAAAAAAGCTTTTCTTTTCTAGGATTTGTAAGCTTTATTAATAATTTTTGTGAACCTTTTAAATCTTTTGGTAAAATGATATTAAGATTATTTAATGGATAAATAATTTTTAAATTTTGATTATAATTTTGCAAATTTTGCCTTTCTTTTGCAAAAAACGCTTGTGCATTAGAAGGTAAATTTAATATAATCTTTTTCTTTGCATGGATGAAATTTTCATCTAAAGAACCAACTTCTTTGTTTTTATACATAAAAACTTCTTTTAAAAATGGTGAAGTCCTTAAAACATTTGCACTTTGTGGATAAAGTACCTCTTTAAAATCAAATTTATAATCATATCTATACCCTGTTTGATTTTCAATTTTGATAGTAACCAAATCACTAGGTTTTTCAAATTCTAAATTAACTCCCTCAAGTAAAGCTAAAAGCTCAAAAAACAACTCTCCTGCTATACTCACACCATATAAATTTGCATTTGCTTCGCCATTAAAATTTCCAACCCATACTCCTAAAGTGTATTTTGGAGAAGTTCCTATAGCCCAGGCATCTTTTCTACCATAACTTGTGCCTGTTTTCCAAGAGATGATAGTATTAAAATCATATTGTCTTAAACCTGCTCTATCTAAATCCTTTAAGGTTTGTAAGGTTAAAAAGCTTGCTCCATCACTAATAAGTTTTTTATCTTTTTTAGTAAATGTATTTTCTTCATACAAAAGCTCTTTAAAATTTCCATAATTTCCAAGTCCTAGATAAATTTTTACCATATCTTCTAAACTCAATTCTTTTGTACCTAAAATCAAAGAAAGTCCGTATTTTTTAAAATTTTCATCTTCAAAACCTAAAATATCTTTGAGTTTATAAAAAAACTTCTCATACCCATATTCTGCAAGCAAGCTTACAAAAGGGATATTAAGTGATTTTTGCAAAGATTCTTTTGCGCTAATAAGGCCATGATATTTTTTATTTGCATTTTGTGGAGCAAAATTAGAAAAATATGTAGGCACATCAAGCATTAAAGATTCAGGCACTATAAACCCCTCATCTATAGTAAAAGCAAAAAGTAAAGGTTTTAAAGTTGAACCCACACTACGCTTTGCAATAACCCCATCAACTTGACCAAAACTTGCAAAATCATAAAAATCATTAGATCCTACATAAGCTAAAACTTTATTTGTTTTGGTATCTGCTAATAATATAGCTAAATTTTTTATACCCTTTTGCTCTAATTTATAAGAATATTCTTTGGCTTTTTCTGCAAATTTGATTTGAATTTTTTTATCTATACTAGAAACGATTTTTTCTTTATCCGCTAAAAGTCTACGCGCTAAATGCGGAGCTAAGTTTTTTCTTGCTTTAAAACTAGGAAGTTTTTCAGCCTTTGCAAGAGTTAAAATATCTTTAGAAAAATATCCCTTTTCAAAAAGCCTATCAAGCAAATCATTACGTTTTTTTAAAAGTTTATCTTTGTTTTTTTCAAGATTAATCAAACCTGGATTATTAGGAAGCACAGCAAGCAAGGCTGCTTCACTCCAAGTAAGATCTTTTAAATCTTTTTCAAAATAAAACAACCCCGCACTTGCAACACCTACTAAATTTCCTCCATAAGGGGCATTGTTTAAATAAAGCTTTAGAATTTCATCTTTTTCATAAGCACTTTCTAAAGCAAAAGCTTTGATGATTTCGTTAAATTTATTAAAATATGTACGTTTATTTTGCTCTAGAAGTTTGATTGTTTGCATAGAAATTGTACTTGCACCACTTCTTTTACTTGAAAAAAGATTATTTTTAAAAGCTCTTATAAGCGCTAAAAAATCTACTCCATAATGAGAATAAAAATTTTTATCTTCATATAAAAGAACTGCACTTTTTAATTTTTGCGGTATAAACTCACTCTCTAAATGCCATTGTTCGTTAGAATCTAAAAATACACTAAGAATTTCTTTGTTTTTATCAAGCAAAACCTTGCTATAAGTGCCTTTAAATAAATCCTTGCTATCAAAACTAAAATAAACTAAGCCTATGTAAAAACATAGGCTTAAAAAGCATATTGCAAGGCTTATTTTGATTTTCACTGCACTACTTTGACTCTTTTACTCTCACTTAAAGCTTTATAAGCATTATCATACATTGCTTCAGCATAAGCTCCACTCAAAGTATAAACACCTGGAGTAACAGCACTTAATTTCACAAAAAATTCTCTTGATTCATCAGAATATAAAGGAAAGAAATACATGATTTTATCATCTCTTATATCGACAAAATCATAATAAGAATTTTTCACAAAATCAGGAGTTTCATCATCTAAAAGATCATGCACTATCTCCCATCCACTTGGTAAAATTTGAGTTAAAGCTATATTAGAAGTACCTGGATAATTTTTATTTGATATTTTTAATTTCATATAAAAAATTTGAGAACTTTTTATAGCACTTTCATCTATTTCATTTCCATTTTCATCATAAAAACTTCTTTCTACATACATACGCTGCGCAAAAGGCTCGGAAATACCTTTTTTAATACCCTCTACTCCAAAATGTACATAAGTATCTTCTTTAGCTTCTATCAAAGCGCTGCCTTGATTAAACTCAAATTTAGAAAAAGTTGCATTGAGCTTTTTATCCTCACCATTAATTTTTACTCTTGCATTGATAGTTTTAGAGTTTTCATCACTAAAACTATTTGCCAAAGCATATAAAGCATAACCTGTGCTTTGAGTACTAAGCCAAGCTTGGCTTTCTAAAGTTTTTTTAATATCATCTAATAATTCATCATTATCTTTACCATAGATTATTTTATACGCATTTGCAATAATAGCTTCATCTCTTAGAAAAGATCCATAGGTGTGAGTATAATTAGCTTTTCCATCAGGCTTTGTGCTTAAATTTTTAGCTATATTTAAAGCTACCTCATCAAAACCTGCTAATTTATAAGCTGCACTAAGTTGCCAAAGACTTACATTATTTAGGCTTTGCAAATAAGTACTATCTTCATAAATGGCATTCATTATACTTAAATTTGGCTCTTTAGCTAAAGCTAAAAGATATAAAGAATTTATTCTTATTTCTTTATTTGTTTGAGCTTTTAAAACATAGCGTTTTTGATAATCAAGCCATGCTTTAAACATACCCTCACTCACATAATAGCCTCTTTCTTTAGCCAAAATCATAAACATACCCGCATAATTACTTCCCCAAGCATCAGAATCTTTAAGTCCTTGCCAATAAGCAAAGCCACCATTAGTAGTTTGGAAATTTGCGTATTTACTTAACAATGCATTGATATTGTTAATATTTTTTTGCTCATTTGCTCCTTGATCAAGTTTTTGTAAAAAAAGTTGTGGTAAAACTGCTGAAGTGCTTTGCTCTATACATCCATAAGGATAATTTTGCAGGTATTTTAATCTATGATTTATATTTAAAATAGGCTTAGAACTCACACTTAAAAATGCTACTGGATTAATATAATCTTGTGTGATTTTAAATTCCATAGAAGTATTTGCAGGAATTTTAAAAGATTTACCCTCATAAGTAATGGTATTTAGCGCTTTTATATCAATTTGCGTATTTTGAGTATAGGTGTAATCTTTTGCATTTAAACTTAACTCTATTTCTTCTACTCCAAGCTTGTTTGAATTTACTTTTGCATTAACATAAATATCTTTGCTTTTTTCATTACCAAAGTCAATTAAAATCTCATCATTTTCAAAATTTATGAGTGAATTTTTTGTTTTTAATTTAAGTTTTGCATTTTTTACATCATCATCTACTTTAAATACTTGCACCAAAAGCTTAAACTCATCATCAAGCCTTAAAACCCTTGGCAAAGTTTCAAGCATTACAGCAGGTGCGCTAACTTGGATATCTTTAGAAGCGCTACCAAAACCTGCTAAGCTGTTTGCCACTACCATAACTCTAACCGAACCTAAGTATGATGGCATATTAAATTTTAATTTTGCATAACCATTTTCATCACTTTGTACTGGCTCTTGAAACAACGCAACAGGTTTAAAGCGTCTTGTTTTTTCATCGTTTTTACTTTTATTTGCCCTACTTTCTAAGAAAACATCACCACCCGTAGTTAATACTTTAGAAGCATTAGAAATATTTTTAGCAATGATTTTATCATAGGTATCATATATGCTCATATTAAAGCGAATTTTTTGATAAAAATATTCCCAAATATCTGGGGTTTTAAAAGCATTCACATCAAGCAAGCCCTCATCTACAATAGCTACAGTATAAGTATAACTTTGCTTGTTTTTACTTTGAATTTCTACTTCAAAATCTTGTTTTGGCATGATTTTATCCGGTACTTTTAAATCAAGCTCGATTTTACTTTGCGCATCTACTACATTTAAAGGCACCACACCAAAAAGTCTTAAGGCTCTATCATTAGTGTATTGATCATAATCTTGAAGTAAAATCACGCTCACATAAACATTTGGCATATATTCTTTAAGAATAGGAATTTCAACCTTTGTAATATCTTCATGCGTATCTATCACAAAGCGTTTCAAAACCTTTGCATTATCATTTAAAGTAACAATGGCTTTTGCACCTTTAACGCTTTCAAATTCTATAAAAGCTGTTTCATTTGGCTTGTATTCTTTTTTATCACTTTTTATTTTTAAAGAACTCACTATATCAGCATTACTTGGCGCACCAAAACTACTAATATAAAAAAACTCTCCTGTGCTTGTTTTACTTTGTGTATCTTCAAGCTCTATGAACATTTCACCATGATATTCTTTTGGATCAAATTCTATTTTAACCGGTTTATCCTTACTTAAAATACTTCCTTGAATAATGATTTGTGTGTTTTTATCTTTTTTGAGTGATTTTAAAAAATCATCATAATTATCATAATCCCACCACCAAGAATAATCATTTGCATAAATAGTATATTTAATTTCCCTGTTTGCTATCAAATTCTCATCTAAATCACTCACAATGGCTTCAAAATTGATAATAGAACCTGAGCTTAAATAGTGATTTTTTAAACGCTTAATACCTACAAAATACTCATGCAATATTACTTGTGAACTTACAAGTGCTTCAACCGATCTTGAACCTTTTTCAAAAACCCTAGCCCTTATACTAGCTTCTAAATTATATGGGGTATTTTTTAAAAAATCATTTAAAGCAAACTCTTGCTTTGTAAAGCCATTTTTATCTAACATACCTTTTAAATTATCTTGATATTTTTGTACTAAAACACTAGGATTTGAAAAAATATATTCTGGATATTTTGAATTTTTATATTCTTTTTTACTTACAAATAAATCAGCTTGATATTGTAAATTACTCGCTGGTGTTCCAAAAAGATATTTTGAGCTAATATTAAAATCTAATTTTTCATTTTCTTTTATACTTTTTGGAGCTTGCATGGATACTTTTATACGATTTGGCACTATATTTTGTACTAAAATTTCTTTATCAAAAACCATATTTGCAAATTCAACCCTAGCTAAATACACTCCACTTAAAGCTTGTTGATCAAGTGAAATCTTTTTATAAAAAGTTCCATTACTTAAAGGTTCAAGCTTGATTTTGTCCAAAAGCTTTTTATTGCGTGGGTCAAAAAAACTTAAAAATATTGGATGATTAACAACTCCTTTATCATTTCTTGCAACCATAGTTAAATGGATATCATCACCTGGTCTATAAACCCCTCTTTCTGTGTAAATAAATACTTTATTTTGAGAAGTTAAATCAAAACCATCAACATCAAAACCATCATATAATAAAGGTGAGCTTAAACGTAAAATAGAAGCTTGTTTATCTTTTGAAGCAATGATAAATAAAGCTTTTGATTCATCAATATCATCAAAAACAGCCAAACCATTATCATCACTCATTTTAGAAGCTAAAACTTGATTGCTTTTGCTAATAACATCAACCTTAACCCCACCTAAAGCCTTTTGCGTGGTAAAATCTCTCACATCTACAAAAAGCTTTTTATTTAAATTTTGAGCAATCAAAGCTATATCTGAAAAAATTAAGTTCTTGCTTACTTTTGCTTTTTGGTTAAAAAATCTATATTTTTTCCAACTCTCCATTCCCTCATCAAAAACATAATCAACATCTTCTTCTTTAAAATAAAGCTTGACTATAAACACACCACTTAAATCTTTCAAACCATCTAATACGATCTCATTTTCTTGCCATTGATTTTTGGTATTTTTTATATCAAAGTCTTTTTTTAACACTATTTCACTAGTATAATCACTCTCTGAAAAAATATCACTATCATAATCGCTTAAATTTTTAGCACCTTGAAGATTTTTATATCTTAAATATTCACTTAAGTTATTTGAAAATACTTGATGAACTTCTAAATGAACCTTTTTAACATTCATACTCTTAAAAGCTATTTTTTTACTCGCTTTGCTAGATAAAAATACCCCTTGATTTGTAAAACTTATAGCAGGCTCATAGTCTTTTAAACTTACTTGAGTTTTGTAATTTTCTTTTGTACTAATTCCATCAGCACTTTTAATCCCTTGAGCAAGTTGAATTTCATAAGTTTTATTTGGGGAAAAATTACCTGTAAGCTTGATTTTATTTCCAAAAGCTAATGCCTTAAAATCTACTTCTGGGGTAATAAAAATCAATTCTTTTAAATTCTGATCTTGTGAAATATTTTGAGAAAAAAGCAATTCTATGTTTTTATTAACTATATTTGCATTTTGAAAAACAAATCCGCTCTTTGCAAGCAAAATATACTCTAAATCTATATTTTTCTCTAAACCTAAAATGTCTTTATTAAAAACCACTTTTACATTAGTATTAGTATTTTTGATACTTAGTGCTTTAGAATATATACTTGCTATATCACCTTGAATGATAATTTTATCTATTTGAATTTCTTTTTCTTGTGCAGTAATTTTAATAGCTTTTAACAATTCATCTTTATTAAGAGTATAAAAACTTTGAATATTTAAAAGCAATATGCTCTCATCATTTGAAATATTTTGAAAATATCCTTTGACATCTAGTTTTTCAAAAGGAGTTTGGACTTTTAATTGCACTTTTTCATTTGCTAAAATATCATTTAAGTTTATAAAAATATCATATGCTTGATTTGCTTTTAAAGCTGTAAAAATATTTAATCTTGTGGGTGTTTCAAGCTCATATTTTACTTTTGTCTTTTGATTATTAACAATAATTTCTCTTTCTTTTATAACGCCTATTTCTTGATTAATAATATTAGTATTAAACTCTATAAAAATACTTTGCGTGTTTTCATTAAAACCATAAGCTCTTATAGCAGAGCTTTTATCTTCATTTTTAGAACAAGCAAACAATAAACTTGCAAGCAAAAATGCAAAAAAACAATGCAAAAACCCTCTCATAAATACCTCATTTTAGTAAATTTTTTAAATTATATCTAAATTCACTCTTGCTTCACTCAAAAAATTATATAATTCTTGCATAAAAAATAAAGGAGAAAAAATGAAAAAGAAAATCGCTACATTATTAACAGTTTTAGGTCTTTCAAGTCTTGCTTATGCAGATGGAATTTATGGAGTGATAGTAGATGTAAATGATGGTGCAAAAACCATTTTAATTGACACCACTTACGGTCAAAAAATGAATGTAAAAATTCTACCAAATACTGAAATTGATATGGATGATTGTGGTATTTTTGGTATGGATAAATACGGCACTTTTAGAGATTTAAAAGTAGGAACTTTTATAGAAGCTGAAGTTTTCCATGGCTATGCTCAAACAACACCAAATCCACAAACACCAAATCAAGTTCAAAATATAACTGCTAAAGAAATCAAAATCGAATGCAAAAAAAGAGCTTATTAAGTAAAATAACTCCTAAAAAGGAGTTATTTTAATGCGTTTTTTTCTTATACTAGTTTGCATTAGCACTTTTGCATTTGCTTATAAAGTTCAAGGCATCTTAAAAAATACCACAGCTCACACAATAAGCATTCAAACAAGTTTTGACAATAATTTAATCATCACAATTTTACCCCAAACACGTATTGATGTTTATGGTTGTGGAATTTTTGGAAGCAATAAAAAACAAGCTAATGTACAAGATTTAAAAAAAGGAAGCCTTGTTAAAATTAAAGGCAGTAAAAATGGAAGTATTATCATCGCTGAAAAAATTATAGTTGAATGCGATGATCAAAGACGAGCTTATTAAGATAATAGCTCTTCTTTGTCTTCTTTATTGATTTTTTCTATATAAAGACTTTGCGAAGGAAAAGCAAAGCTGAGTTTATTTCTTTCAACAATTTTCATTAACTCAAGCAAAATACTTTGTCTTGCCTCTCTAAAACCACCTGCATCTACTGCTTTGGTATAAAAATATACTTCTATATCAATAGAACTTGCACCAAAACCACTCACAGCCACATAAGTGTTATTTTTATACCCTTCTAAGTCATTTACTGAAACTAAATTTTGTCTGTATCTAGCACGCGTTCCACCATGATTTAACGCGCTATCATCAACTTGGGCTATCAAAGGACTAGTTGCTAATAAATATCTTATATCTTCTACACATTGTTCAAGTTGCTCAGGTCTTGCATCATAAGTGACACCGATAAATAATTTTACATGGCGTCCTATTTTTCTTTTGCTCCAATTTTTTATATTTGTTCCCATGATAGTTGAGTTTGGTAAAAATACTAAAGAATTATCAAAAGTTCTAATAGTGGTTTTTCTAAGTCCAATTTCTACTATGGTTCCTTCTATACCTGAAATTTCCACCCAATCGCCTTGATTAAAACTATTATCAAAAAGCAAAAGCACGGAAGCAAAGAAATTTGCGATAATATCCTTAGCTGCTAATGCCACAGCTAAACCACCAATACCTAAAGATGCAATTAATGCTGAAATATTAAACCCTAAATGCGCTAAAACAAATAAAACAGCTATCACTATAATGATAAAATATAAAATTTTAATGATTAAATTAACCACTTCACGCTTACCACTTTTTTCAGCAAGCTTTGCAACAATCACCATGCCATAACTATCAAAGATATTTATCACAAGCCAAGCAGTTAAAATAACATAAGCAATAGATAAAATATTGCTAATTCTTATATCTACAGGTGCAGGATAGTAAAAAATGGTAAAACAAATTCCTATAGCATAAGCAAATAAAAACCAACCCACTGGCCCTTGAAGTTTTTCTAGAAAATGAGTTTTTATCTCCATATTAGCTGAATTTTTTCCAAACAAACGTATGAGTATAAAATATAAAATCTTTGCTAGATAAAATTTCAAAGAATAAAAAAAGACAATTACAGCGATAGAAATGACTATTTTTCCAAGATTTACGCTACTAATAGAAGTTTGTTCATTGATATAATTAATCGCATTTTGCAAACCCAAACCTGTAAATAAAAAATTAGTTTCAAGCAAACTAGCATTGTTTCTTAGATAAACTAAAATTTCATTATAAGATTTTATAGCATTTCTTAAATTATTTTCATTGATTTCTAAGGTTCTAAGCTGAGTAATATCATTAATTTTTTCTTTATCTAAGGTAAAATTAAAAACCATATCTTCTTTAAGCACATCAATACTTTTATCAATAATGCTTCTTATAGTCTGACTTTGTGCTCCTTCGATAAAAACTTTTTCTAATTCAAAGATGCATAGGTAAAAATGTTCTGCAGAGGTTAAATTTAAAAGTTTAATTTTATTATCTACATAATCATAATATCTTTTCTTAGCTTGAGCATTTTCAACACTTTTTTGCAAAGCATTTTTAGTTTGTAAAAAGTCTTTCGCCTCTTTATCATCAATTTTTTGAGATACCATTTTTAAAGGTAAAGTAGTTAAAATTGCAGCTTTTTGTTTTTCTATTTCTTTAATATTATCTTGAAATTCACTGCTATTTGTATCGCTATTTTTAAAACTTTCTAAAAGTAAATTTAGCTCTATGTAATTTTGCACTAGGGCAAAAATACTATTTTTATCCTCTAAAGCGTTTTTTTCTTGTGCATATAAAGCATTAACAAATAAAAAAAGCAAAATAATACTAAAAATCTTTTTCATGGTTTTCTCGCTCTCTCTTGAATTAAAACAAAATTTTCAAAATTAAAATCATACTCATAAATTTCACCCGTTTCTATGATGTAATACCAAGCATGGAGTTCAATTTCTTTTTTATTTAAAGCTTCTTCAACGCCTGGATAAGTTAATAAATTTTGCAAAGAATTTACCAAATTCATTTTTTCAGTCATCCAAGAACGCATAGCTAAATCACTACCTGCAATCTTTAAAACCTTATTTTTTATAGGCTCAAGCAAAGTAAGCCATTTTTTGACATTAGGCATATTTTTTAAATCATTTTCATTTGCATATAAAGCCGCGCAGCCTCCGCAATTACTATGACCGCAAACTATAATATTTTTTATATGTAAAGAATTAAAAGCATATTCAATAGCTGAAGTAGTTGCTAAAAAATCATCCCCGACTCTATAAGGTGGAACGATATTGCCTATATTTCTTACAACAAAAAGCTCGCCTGGACCTGTATTAGTGATTAAGTTTGGTATCACTCTTGAATCAGCACAACCTATAAAAAGCGTATGAGGATTTTGCTTGTTTTTTAAACTTTCAAAAAGCTCTGCATGCTCTTTAAAATCTTCTTGCATAAATTTTAAAGCACCATCGATCAAGTCTTTCAAGAATAGTCCTTTTTTGTATTTTAACAAGACATTATACTAAAATTATTTTTACTTAAACCAAATCAATAAATTTATTTTTTGTTATATTTTTATGTAGTTTTAATCTTTCATTTATCTTTTTTTTGTAAATTTTGGTTTTAAAAATTATTGGAGGATTTTAATGAGTCTTTATGATAGAGATTATTCTAACTCTAAAACTCAAGAATTTGAAGGTTATGCTAGAAGTGATTTAAGCATTTTTATAAAACAAACTTATCAGCTTTTTGCTGCTTCATTATTAGCTGCAACAGCGGGCGCTTACATAGGAATTTTTGCCCTAGCGCATTTATTTGCACAATCTCAAGCAACTTTTTGGATTTTATTTATTGTTGAAATTGGTTTATTGTTTGCATTACAATGGAAAAAAAGAGAAGCTCCGCTTAATTTAATTTTACTTTTTGCCTTTACTTTTGTTTCAGGGCTTACTTTAACACCACTTTTATATTCAGTTTTAGCACTTCCTGCAGGAGCTAGCATTATCGCTCAAGCTTTTGCTTTAACAACAGTAGCTTTTGGTGCTTTAAGTGTATTTGCTATGAATACAAAAAGAGATTTTACTATGATGGGAAAAATGCTTTTTATAGCTTTAATCGTTATCGTAGTGGCTTCTTTAATTAATCTATTTTTCCAAAGCTCACTTGTAAGTTTAGCTATTTCTGGTATTGGTGCGATTTTATTTTCTTTTTACATCCTTTATGATACTCAAAACATCATTAGAGGAAACTATGAAACACCAATCGAAGGCGCAGTTGCTCTTTATCTTGATTTTATCAACCTTTTCATCTCTCTTCTTAATATTTTAAGAAGCTTTAATAGCAGATAAAAATTTGCGAGATTTTTTCTCGCAAATTTTCTTTACCTCTTTCAAGTTTTTATCAAACTTTTTAAGTTAAAATACTCATTTTATTTTCAATAAGGAAAATTCATGACTACTCTTTTAATTATTTTGCAATTTGCAATTGTTGTGATTATTTGTATTGCAGTTTTATTACAAAAAAGTTCAAGCATAGGACTTGGAGCTTATAGTGGAAGTAATGAAAGTTTATTTGGAGCAAAAGGTCCTGCGGGATTTTTGGCTAAATTTACTTTTGTAATGGGTGTTTTACTTATTGCTAATACAATTGCCCTTAGCTATATGTATAATAATGCTAACTCTAACTCACTTGCTGAAAAAGCAGAACAAATTTTACCAAAAGCACCTGAGACAAATACAACTAACATTCCAGTTGCACCAAGTGCCCCAATTAGCGAAAGTAACACTAGCAAATAAAAAGGATAAACCATGCTAAATGAAATTTATACCAAGCAAAAACAACAATCAGATAAAAGTTTAGAGGCCTTAAAAAAAGATTTTACCACTATAAGAACTGGTAAAGTAAATATCAACATACTTGATCATATTCATGTTGATTATTATGGTAGTGCAACCCCACTTAATCAAGTAGCAACAGTTTTAGCAACCGATGCTTCAACCATAAGCATTACTCCTTGGGAAAAATCAATGCTAAAAGCCATAGAAAGTGCCATAGCTGCAGCAAATATAGGAGTAAATCCAAACAATGATGGTGAAAGTGTGAAATTATTCTTTCCACCTATGACAAGAGAACAAAGAGAAGAAAATGCTAAAAATGCCAAAGCTATGGGAGAAAAGGCTAAAGTAGCCATTAGAAACATTAGAAAAGACGCAAATGATGTAGTTAAAAAACTAGAAAAAGATAAAGCAATTTCAGAAGATGAAGCCAAAAAAGCCTATGATGAGGTTCAAAAACAAACTGATAATTACACAGCAAAAGTAGATGAATTAGTTAAAAATAAAGAAGCAGAACTTTTAAAGGTTTGATAATGAACTTAGAACAAATTTATAAAGATTGTGGAGCATACCTACAAGGACATTTCTTGCTTAGCTCAGGGAAACACTCTGAGTTTTACCTTCAAAGTGCTAAAGTTTTAGAAAATCCAAAACTAGCAGGTGAGCTTTGTGAAGAGCTTGCAAAAGTTATTGCTAGTTTTAACATCGAATTTGATAGCATTTGTTCTCCTGCCTTGGGTGGAATTTTAGCAGGTTATGAGCTTGCTAGAGCTTGCAATAAACGCTTTATTTTCACTGAGCGCGTAGAAGGAGTGATGAGTCTTAGACGTGGTTTTGAAGTAAAAAAAGGTGAAAAATTTATCGTTTGTGAAGATATTATTACAACAGGTGGTTCTGCACTTGAGAGTGCAAAAATCATCGAAAGCTTAGGTGGGGAAGTAGTAGGCTTTGCAGCTTTAGCAAATCGTGGTTTTTGTGCGGTAAAAAATTTAAACAACCCTAGAAAAGAAAATGCAAAACTGCCTGCAAATTTACCACTTTTTGCACTAGGAAATTTCGAATTTGATATTTATGAAGCAAATGCTTGTCCACTTTGTGAAAAAGGCACCAAAGCTATCAAACCTGGTAGTCGTGGAAACTAATGAAAACTAAAGCAAAAATAGCTACTCGCTTTTTAAGATTTAAAGCTTTTTTGATTGATCTATTTTTGCTTTATGCGCCTGTTTTGTATTTATTTTATTTTACACTTGGCTCTAAAGAAGCCTTTTTAAACAATCAACTTATAATTTTTTTATGTTCTTTGCTTTTTGGGCTTATACAGGCCTTATTTTTAGCAAAAAAAGCTCAAAGTCCTGGACTTAAAGCTTATGATTTATATTTAATTGATCTTAAAAATGGCCAAAAACTTAATTTTTTTAGAATACTCTTACGCTATATAATTTTTATCGTAAGTTTTGGTTTATTGATTGGGTTTTTGGTAAGTTTTTTAAGAAAAGATACTTTGGCTTTGCATGATATTTTAAGCCAAAGTGTTATTGTCACAAAGGTAGAAAAATGAATAGAAAAAGAATTTATAATCCAAAATCAAATGAAACTTTAAATGATAGAAAAGTATTTAATGGTAATCCTCATGGGATTTTAAATTTTACTAAAGCAAAATACACTTGGGCTTTAAAGCTTTGGGATTTAATGGAGGCAAATACTTGGTTTCCAAAAGAAGTAGATACAACCAAAGATGCACTTGATTATCGCTGTAATCTAACCGTAGCAGAAAAAAGAATGTATGATTTAGTTTGGTCTCAACTTATCTCAATGGATAGTTTTCAAACAAACAACCTTGCTGATAATATCAATCCTTACATCACAGCACCTGAAATCAATGCAGTTTTAGCAAGACAAGCTTATGAAGAAGCAAATCACTCAAAATCTTATGCAGTAATGGTTGAAGCAATCTGTGAAAATACGGACTTAATTTATGAAATGGAAAAACATGATGAAACTTTAAGAGAAAAAAATGATTTCATTTCAAGCATTTATGAAGAATTAGCTGGCGAAGTAGATGATAACAAACTCTTACTTGCAATGGTAGCAAATCAAATCTTAGAAGGAGTGTATTTTTATAGTGGTTTTACTGCTATTTATGCTTTAGCGCGCGCAGGGAAAATGCTAGGATCAGCACAAATGATACGCTTTATACAAAGAGATGAGATTACACATTTGCTATTATTTCAAAATATGATTAATTCTGTGCGCAAAGAAAGACCTGATTTATTTAATGATTCCAATGTAAATAAAATCTATGATATGTTTAAAAAAGCAGGTGAACTTGAAATTAAATGGGGCAAATACATCACTCAAAATCAAATCATGGGCTTTACAGATGATATTATAGAAGAATATATTCATTATCTTGTTGATCAAAGACTAATTGCAATTAATCTTGATAAAATCTATAATGCAAAACATCCTATTAAATGGGTAGATGATTTTTCTAAATTTAATGATCAAAAGAGTAATTTCTTTGAAAGCAAGGTTACAAATTACTCCAAAGGAAGCTTAAGTTTTGATGACTTCTAAGTCTCAAAACTACTCATTTTTTTATACTTTTTAAATCAAATCTCTTTTTCAGTTTAATATTTTATTTTTATTTATTCTAATATAGTAAAATCGGCGGTTTTTATTTTATTTCAAAGGGGAAATGATGGAGTTTTTAGAACTTTTGTTAATCTTTATCGCCATAGTCCTCATGATAGTTAAACCAGAAAAAGAAAAATTAGCTTTTTCTATACTTGTAATTTCATGGGCTATTATGGTATTTGACTATTTAGGTCGTAAATCAGGCGCAATCTTAGGCCTAATGAATCTATAAGGTGGCAAATATGTGTGATATTAACAAAACTAAATTCTTTTATTTTTTAATGTGCTTAGCAGGCTTTTTGGTTATTTTATTGCCTGTTGGAATTGCAAATTTAATCTTTGGCTATATGCTAGGTGATAGCCCTTGTACTTCTTGCTGGGGTCAAAGAGAATCAATGATTTTCATCGGCGTAGCGGCTTTATTTGTTGTACGTTATGGTATGAAAGGTAAATTTTTAGCTTTCCTTTTAATCGCAACAGCTTTTGGTTTATGGCAATCATTTAATCATATAAGCGGCCATGCACACCGTGATCTTGATCAAGGTTTTGGTTTACCTATTTTTGGTTTACATACTTATTTTTGGGCTGAAGTGGTATTTTGGGCTGTAGTTTTACTACTTGGTGTTATTTTTGCCTTTGCTCCAAAATTTGGTTCTTTTGAAAAAGAAATGGAAGGATCTAGCTTTAGAAAATTAACTAAATTTAATCTAGCTGCTATGGTTATTGTTGCTTTTATCGTAGCTTCAAATGTATTCCAAGCTTTTGTAAGCACTGGTCCTGTTCCATATAGCGGACAAGGCGATCCGGTTCGTTTTAGTTTAAATCCAAAATATATCATTTGGGATGATTCAGGTTGGAGCAAAAGCTGGAAAAGCATTTCTTTCTTAGGAAAACGCGATGTTAAAGAACCTGACTTTGCTTTTGCGCCTGCTAGTGAAAAACTAGGTATTCAATTTGATAATAATATTAGCAATGCTCCATTTGCAAGTATTGATGAAAATCTAAAAATAACAAATGAAACAAAAATTGATTTTCCTAAAGCTATCAATACACTTGATTATATCAATGGAGAATATGTTGCAAGTTCAAAATGGGAAGTATTTTTCCTAGATAATAATTTTAGCACTAAAGTTGATTTTGTTTTAGATCCATATTTTTCAGCTACAATCAACCCTATCATAGGAATTATCCCTTATCTAGACAATAAATACATCTTAATGGGTTCTAATAAAACTTTCTTAAGATTTGCTCAAAATCCTAATGCAAATGAGGCTTTACAATATGCTGACTTTATGAAAGGGGCAAATAATTTCGAAGGTCAAGGCAAAGATCTTGGTCGTGGTAGAATTGATACAGTTAGAGCTAAATTCCATCACATACTAAGCACAACTACTGATGGAAAATATATGTATACAGCAACTGTTCCAAACAATAAAGACGCTAAAACTTTTGTAATTTCTAAAATTTCTTTAGCAGATAGAGTTCTTTCAGCTGAATTTACTCCTAAAGCTGATCTAAAGGAAGGGAAAACATTAGGTGATCTTTATGTAACTTCAATGGCATTTAAAGACGGTAAAATTTATGCATTAAGCAAAAAGCATAATGTTATTGCTGTAATTGATCTAGATAAAGAAGAAGTTGTAAAAACCATTTCTTATCCAGAAAATATAACTAATGCAAGAAGTTTATTCTTTAAAGATGGCAAAATGCACATCTTATCTTATCAAGATGGATCAAACATCCTTTATGCACTTGATTAATCTTAAGGCGTTTTTACGCCTTAAGGATTTTAAAGCTAGATAAATAAAATTTAAGATAAAATAACACTTTTTATCAAGGGGTGCTTATTGATTCATATATTTGAACAAAAACAATGTCAAACTATGGCAGAAGAAATTCGCAAAAATACTTTCATCAATGAAGAATTATTTGAAGCTTTTTGTTCCACTCCAAGAGAAATTTTTTCACCTTTAAAAATGCATGCTTATAGACTTGATGCGCTTCCTTTAATGGGTAATCAATGGATAAGCTCACCTTTAACCGTAGCTAAAATGACTATGGCACTTGATTTTAAAGATGCTGATAGTGTTTTAGAAATAGGTTGTGGTAGCGGGTATCAAGCTGCGATTTTAAGCAAACTCATTAGAAGAGTTTTTACCATAGAGCGCATTGAAAAACTTGCAATTAGCGCTATAGAAAAATTTAAAAAACTAAACTATGCTAATATCCATGTAAAATTTGATGATGGACAAAATGGTTGGAAAAATTATGCACCTTATGATAGAATTTTACTCTCAGCTTATATAGAACATATCCCAAATGTATTGTTTGATCAACTTGAAAACAATGGAATTTTAGTAGCTCCTTTACTCATAGGAAATCAACAATTTATCACTAAATTTACCAAAAAAGATGGCGAGATTAGTAAAGAAGTTTTAGATGAATGTCTTTTTGTACCCATCAAAGACGGTAAAGAATAATCCTACTAATTTTAGGTAAATATTTAATTTTAATATAATTATTTTTAAACATAAGCTTTTTATAGGGGATATTTTTTTATAATTATATTAAAAAGGAATATTATGAGTTTAAAAAAAATACTTTTTGGTTTATTTACCACTAGCATGCTTTTTGCCTATGAGCAAATGCCTCAAAATGCCTCACATGGAAATTTTATAGAAAAAGATAAATGGAAAAATTTAGATAAAAACTGGATTTACTGTGAAAGTGGTTTAAATCAAGATTTTATCAATATAAATAGTAAAAAGGCTACAAATAAAAATCATTCTTTAGAATTTAACTATTCAAATGATTCTTTTGGCTTAATAAATGATGGTTATACCATAAAAATGCATTTTGCAAGCAATGGAAGCCATATCGTGCTAGATAATACAGCTTATAATTTATCTCATTTCCACTTTCACGCTCCATCAAAAATTTCTATTGATAAAAAATCTTATCCTTTAGAAATTCATTTTAGTCATGTAAGTCAAAAAGGCGATATAGTAGTGGTTGTACTGTTTTTACAAGAAGGTGTGGAAAATCCTTTTATTAAAAAAATCATCCGTGCTTTTCCTAAAAAAGAAGGCGATAAACTTTATGTTCAAGGCTTAAGTGCTAATGAGTTATTGCCAAATGACCTTCAATCTTTTTATATCTTTAAAAATAAACTCAACGAGCCTTGTAATCAAAAAATCACTTGGATAGTTTTAAAAGATATGAATTATGCCTCTAAAGAGCAAATCCAAACTATACAAAATTTAATGGGGAAAAATGAGAATTTAAAAATACAAGAAATTAGCAATCTAGAACAAAATGATTAAGTAAGCTAAACTTAATCATGTATAAAAGCTTGAATTTTTTCTAAATTAGCTCTAAAAAGTTTAAAATTTAACTCACTTGAAATTTTTAAATCAGCGAAAAAAGGATTTTTCAAACTTGCTATGAGCAAATAATCATCTTTTTTCAAAACTCTTTGTGTAGAAAATTCTTTATCCTTTACTTTTTCAAAAATACTTTCATTTGAGTTAATATCTTCTTTTAATTTCTTACTATAAAGCAAAATTCCACAAAAGAAATTCTCAAATTCATCTTTAAATTTCACATCATAAAGAATAAAATCATCAAAAATAAAAGAATTTTGAGAATAATAAGTTTTTAAAGAAAAGTCAAAAGCAATTTTTTCAAAATCTTTTTGGCCAAAGCCTTGTTTGTCAAATTTAGCATTGTTTTGTTTTAAAAATTCCTCGCACATTTTAAACACAAGCTCATTGCGTCCCCACATAAGCTTTCTTCCTAAAATTCTAAAAAACAAAACTCCTGCTAAAACAGCAAAAAACAAAGCTATAATCACATCTTTGCTAAATTGAAAAGCAAGAAAAAATATAACCAAAGCTTCAGCAAATGCTAAAATTTGTAAAGCTTTGAGTCTTTTATTTAAAGCTTGTCTTATGGCTTCAAAATCCATTAAGACTTAGCCTTTTCCATTCTTTTTCTTTGAGTAGGATCAAGATATCTTTTTCTAACTCTAATATTTTGTGGAGTAACCTCTACAAGCTCATCTTCTTCTATCCACTCTAACGCTCTTTCAAGGCTTAATTTTCTAGGTGGCACAAGCTTAATTGCATCATCGCTACCGCTTGCTCTAACATTAGTTAAATTTTTACCTTTAATAGGATTAACATCTAAATCATTTGGGCGTGAATGCTCACCTATAATCATACCTGTATATACTTTTGTTTGAGGATCAATAAATAATACCCCTCTATCTTGTAAGTTAAATAAAGAATATCCTAGTGCAACACCATTTTCCATAGAAATTAACGCACCATTATTTCTTTTTTCAACTGCTCCGCTAAATGGACGAAACTCTAAAAAGCTATGATTCATCACACCCTCGCCTTTAGTATCTGTTAAAAATTGTGATCTAAATCCTATAAGCCCACGCGCAGGAATTTCGAACTCAAGTCTTGTTTGACCATCTCCAGTTGGTGTCATAGTTTTCATTTCAGCTTTTCTTTTACCTAATTTTTCAATCACAACCCCAGTAAAATCATCAGGCACATCAATCACTAAATGCTCAAATGGTTCTGTTTTAACTCCATCTTCTACCTTAACGATAACTTCAGGTCTTCCCATACAAAACTCAAAACCTTCTCTACGCATATTTTCAGCCAAGATAGTTATTTGCAGTTCACCTCTTCCGCTTACTTTAAATTTACCCTCGCCTGTGCTTTCATATTTCATAGCAATATTAGTTTTCATCTCAGCTTCTAGACGTTCTGCGATTTTATTTGAAGTTACATGCTTGCCTTCAGTACCTGCTAAAGGACCATCATTTACCGAAAATACTATGCTTAAAGTTGGTTCTTCTATATGTAAAGGATCAAGAGGCATAGGATTGTTTGGATCTACCACACTATCTCCTACATCTAAAGCTTCAAAACCTGCAATCGCTACAATATCACCTGTTCCTGCTTCCTCGATGTCCATTTTTTCTAGACCCATAAAACCAATAAGTTTTGAAATTCTTCCATTGATTTTAGAACCATCTGCCTTAGCAAGCATTACATTTTGATTTTTCTTTACTTTACCATTAAAAATTCTTGCAATGCCTATTTTACCAACGAAATTATCATAACCTAGAGTAAAAACTTGAAGCTGTAAAGGGTTTTCATCGCTACCGCTTGGAGCAGGTACGCACTCAAGTATAGTCTTAAACAATGGCTCCATATTAGTGCTTTCATCTTCAAGTGCAAGCTTTGCATAACCATTTTTAGCAGCTGCATAAACTACAGCAAAATCAAGTTGTTCATCATTTGCTTCTAAAGCCACAAAAAGATCAAAAATTTCATTAATTACTCTTTCAGGATCAGCAGCTGGTTTGTCGATTTTATTGATAACAACGATAGGTTTAAGTCCTAAAGATAAAGCCTTTTTTACCACAAATTTAGTTTGAGGCATAACACCTTCTTGTGCATCAACTAAAAGCAAAACCCCATCAACCATTTTTAACACACGCTCAACCTCACCGCCAAAATCAGCATGGCCTGGAGTGTCTATGATGTTTATTTTAGTACCTTTATAATTAATAGCAGTATTTTTAGAAAGTATAGTAATACCTCTTTCTTTTTCTATATCATTACTATCCATCACACGCTCTGCTATTTGCTCGCGCTCACTAAAGGTCCCTGATTGTTTTAAAAGCTCATCCACCATTGTTGTTTTTCCATGGTCAACGTGAGCTATAACAGCTATATTTCTAATATTGTCCAAGTTTTTCTCCAAAGTCTTAAATTTAAAATCTAATATTATATAAAAAAATTGCTTAAAAATTAAGATTGCTAAATTGGAACACTTGTTGCTTTTGTTTGGGTAAGAATTATTTTTAAGGAGAAAAATATGTCAAATCTAGGAACTCAAATCTTTAACGCTAACTTAGAAAAACAAGGAACTTCAGTTTTAAATAGTAAGCATTTTATGGAACTTTTAAATTATCTAGAAGTTGTAAATTCAAATGAAGAAAAAGAACTAAACTATGCAAAACTTTCAAGTAAAGTCAGTGAAATTTTAGATGATGCTCATAATGAAAATGCGGTTTTAAATGCTAAAAATATAGAAGAATTACTAGTAATATTTAAAAACTTTAATCTTTCTCATGAAAATTTAAAACTTGATTGTGCAGCACAATTGCAAAATTTATTTCCAAATTTAGCAAAAAATAATTTTTTAGTAGGTTAATTAATGTCAAATATCCAAGCTAGCGATGCTTTAAACTTACTAAGCATCGCTCCACAAAATGAAAATCCTAACAAAGAAAGTGCTAATTCAAATAGTGATGGAGAAGAATTTTTAAATTCACTATTGCAAGCTATAGATGAAAAAGATGGAAGTTTACCAAAAGACTTTAAAGCACCACAAAAAGAAAATAAAAACGAAAGCTTAAAAGAAACCATTGACGATAAAGTTCAATTAGACGAAAAGGATGCTTTAAAGCTTTTTGAAGGTGCAAATTTTATGCAAATTCTTTCTTTACTAGAAGTTTTACAAAGTGATAGCAAGGATATAAAATTAAACAAACTTGTCCAAGATAATACTGCTATTTTAGCTCTTGAAAAAAACCTACACAAGTTAAAAAATATAAAAAATATCAATGAGCTTTTTAATATAGCAAAAGAGCTTGGATTAAATATAAAAAACATAAAATTTGAACAAATTAAAGATTTAAAAGAAGCTTTTCCAAATCTTGATAAAAAAGGTTTTTTTGAAAATGCAAAACAAAACAATACTAATGTTTTTCAAGATTTAATCAATCAAAAAATCACCAAACTTTTAAAAGAAGAACCAAATACAAATAAAAATATAAAAAGCAAAGAAAACGAAGGTATTTCTTTACTTTCTTCTGCTTTAAAAAACATAGAGCTTCCAAAAAAAGATGTAAAAGTAAAAGAAAATATTCAAAATATAGATTTCAAAGAAAAATTTATAGAAAAAATTCAAGATAACAAAGAAATAAAAAATATAAAAAATATTAATAAAAATGATAAATTAAATGATATTGAACTCATTAATCTAACTCAAAATTCAAACTTAAAAAAAGAAATTAAAGATAAAGAAAAAATAGATTTTAAAGAAATATTGAAAAATGAAAAATTAACTACCAGCGAAGATAGTTTTAGTAAAAAAATAAGTTCTGTTTTAGAAAATTCAAAGGACTTAAAAGCTGAATTAATAAATACAAAAAATACTCAAAATTTACAAAATCAAGATTTAAAAATTAATTTAGAGAATTTATTAAATACTCAAGAAAAACAATTAAAAACAGAAAAAAATACTCAAAACACAGATGTTTTTAACGATATTTTCAAAACCACCAAAGAACTTACAAAAGATGATAGTGATCATAATGAAGAAAATTTAAATTCTTACGTGAAAGAAATGAATAGAGTTTCTAATAATTTTGTAAAAAATCAAAATATTCCTATGAAAGAAACTTTCAATGATTTTGCTCAAGAATTTAAAGAAAAACTAGAAAGTTATAAAGCACCTATAACACGCTTTAGTATAACTTTAAATCCACACAATCTTGGGGAAGTAGAAGTAACTTTAGTCCAAAGAGGATCTAATCTAAACATCAGCTTTAATTCTAATCAAAATACCTTAAATCTTTTCATACAACATCAAGCTGAGTTTAAAAATGCTCTTGTAAATATGGGCTTTACAAATTTAGAGATGAATTTTAACAACCAAGAAAGAAAAGAGCAGAATAATCCACAAAAACAAAAAAACAATAATAATAAAGAAGATAAGGTGAATTTTGAAAAAGAAATTCAAGAAAAACCAAGCTTAGAAATGGTTTTGGCAAAATATTTTTAAATGGAATATTTTTTGCTTTAAGCTTTAAAAACATATAAAAAAGGATTTTTATGTCAAATATAAATACACAAACTCTTCAAGGTCCTTTAGCAGCACTTAATACCAAAGATATGCCAAATGCTAAAGGAAATACCAGAGCTGGAGAAAGCGGTGGGGATGATGGATTGATTTACAATCCTGGAGCAGAACTTGACAAGGATGCATTTTTAAAGCTTCTTTTAATCGAACTTCAACATCAAGATCCAACTGATCCTATGGATACTGAAAAAATGCTTACTCAAACGGCCCAACTTTCAGCACTTGAAATGCAAGATAATACTAATAAAACTATGACTCAACTTGTAAATGCAATGACTAAATTACAAAATTCTATCGCAGCAAGTACAGGTATGAGCGCATTAGCTGCGGTTGGTAAGCTTGCAACAGTTAAAGACAATTATCTTGTAGTAGCAGATGATGATATACAATTTCAAATTAATATGTATTTACCGCAAGAACCACAAAAAGGTAAAAAGACTGATATTGGCACTGAAGATTTTGAACTTAAGAAAAATGGTGAAGATAAACTAGATATCACAGGTAAGGTAGATAAAGAAATAGCAGGACCTGGAGAAACTATATATGTAAAATTAGTTGATGATAAGGGTCAAGAAGAAACTGTTAAAGCAGTAGTTGGAGAAGACCAAACATTTAAAGTTATAGGACATACCCCAAGCGTTGATATCAAAACAGCTAAGATTGATTCAGCTTATAAATCAGATAGCGAACCTGTAACATTTACTATTTATAACGAAGCAGGAGATCCTGTAAGAACAATGAAGGTTAAAGATATGACCGCTGGTATGAAGCAAATTGTTTGGGATAGAACAGATGATAGCGGAAATCCTGTGCCATCTGGAAAATACTATGTAAAAGCAAGCTATATAGGAGAAGATGGAAAAACAGTTAATTCAACCTATGGTGCCTATCCTATTACTGGAGTTAAATTTGAAGAAGGTGAAGCCTTAGTTGGTATGGGCGGTAGCTGGGTTAAATGGGAAGATATTAAAGAGATTACAGGATAAAATTATGTTTACGGCATTTTACAATGGAGTAAATGGGGTAAAATCCCAAAGTTATGGTATAGATAATACTGCTCATAATATAAGCAATGTAAATACGGTTGGATTTAAATACTCTGATGTAGCTTTTAAAGATGTATTTTACAGCACCATAACAACACAGTCATACAATAAAGGTCAAACTGGTTATGGTAGTGTAGCAGGAGCTACTAATGATATTTTTGAGCAAGGACCAATAGTTTCTACTGATAATGAATTTGATGTGGCTATTGCTGGAAAAGGCTTTTTTGGTGTAAGTAATGCCAATGGGGTTTATTATACTAGAAATGGCGCTTTTAAACCTGATGCAAACGGTTTTTTAGTAGATTCAAATGGTAATTATGTGCTTGGAACTATGAATCCATCATTAAAAGAAATTCAACTAAGCGATAGGGTTTCAAATATGTTTGGTCAAGTTATGGGACAAAAAGTTACCACAGCTTGGAGCGGAACACCTGGAGAAAATTTCCAAATGGGTGGAGTTAATACCCAAGGACCTATTTCTGTACCTAAAAATCTTTATTTACCACCTCAACCAACGCAAAATATAACTTGGAGTGGTAATTTAGACACAAGTACCAAAACAGAAGCGGTAAATGTAGATGTAGATGCTTCTAAATTTGAATTTAGCAAAAATGAAGATGGTAGTGTAAAAATTTCAGGTAGTGTAAAAGATGAGCAAATTTATGGCTTAAAACCTGGCGATACTATATATTTTAAAATTACTGATGAAAAAGGTGCTAGTCAAACATTACAAGCTACTTTGGATGAGAATTTAGCTTTTAGTATTGATAATCAAAAACTAGATAAAGTAGATTTAGAAACAGCTAAATTAGAATCATCTCATTTAAGCGTAGAAAAAGAGGTAGCTGATAGCTCAGAACTTTCTGCAAAATTAATCAATCCCGATGGTTCTATTAGTTGGGTGAGAGTTAAATTAGATAGAGTTTTACCACAAAATGGTACAGACTTAGAATACAAAGCCGTTGCTCAAGTATATGATAATGATGGCAATAAAATAGGTGGAACAACTGAAGGTTTAATCACCTTTAACGAAGCTGGAGCTTTGGTTTCAAATACCTTAAATTCAGTAGATAATAATGGCACAAGGGTTAATATAAATCTTGGTTCATATTATGATCCAAATATACCAAATTCAGGTTATGATGGACTTCATGCTTTAAAAAATAAACAACCTTCAGTGCATACACAAACAGACGGCAAAGGTGAAGGATTTTTAAATAATTATTCTATCAACACAGATGGTACTATCATCGCCACTTTTACCAACGGCGATCAAATAGCTATGGCTAAACTTGCTTTGTTTAATTTTACCAACGAACAAGGTTTAGAAAAACTAGGAGAAAATCTCTATGGACAAACTGGTAATAGTGGCAACCCAACCTTTTTACTCGATGCCAATGGAAATTTCAGCACAGCTACTTTTGAAGGTGGAAAACTAGAGCAATCAAATGTAGATTTATCGGTAGCTTTTACAAACTTAATCACCTTACAAAAAGCTTATGATTCAAGTAGTAAAAGTATCACAACAGCTGATCAAATGATACAAAAAGCAATCAACATGAAACGCTAATTTTAGCCTTTCATGATGATTCTTTTGAATTTTTTTCTAAAATATATTTTATTTCTTGCTCAAAAAACTCATAAACTCTAAGTTGCACTAAAGCTTCTTCCTCATTTTTATCCATCAAACGCTCAAGCCTATGAAAATTAATCTTTTTTGCATATCTTGGATTTTTCTTTAAAAGCAAAGCAATATTTTTAAGCAAAGCATCCAAACTAAGCTCATTTTTTAAAACTCTATCTACATATTCTTTAGAAGTTTGTACTAAAATAGCCTGCCTACTTTTATCATCTGGATAAACTTCACTTGCAATATCAGCTAAAACTTGCCAAATTTCTGCTTTTATATTTTTATTTGCCACGATAATAGCAGCAAAAGATTTTGCTCTAAATTCTAAAGACAAATGACTAGGAACAAAAAATTCTCTAAATTTAGATAAAAAGTTTGCAAATATACTCAACATACTTCACCTCAATGTTTTTTAAGATATTTTAAGGTATTATTTCAACTGCCTTCTCTTAGACCTGTGCAATGCTATTTTTAAGCACCGCTTCAGGGTGGGAACACAGCAGAGCACTTAGACTTAGTGTGTGCCGCAGTCATCTGGGGGAGGGTTTTTAAAGTTTAAAATACCCTTTAATATCCTCACAAATTCTAAAGAAATTTACCCCATTAATAGTCGGATTTGTTTTAAAATACTCATACATTCCCACAAAACCACTTTCAAGCTCTTTAGACTTTACTCCATAGCTAATTGACAAAGCTGCTTCTATAAAAGCTGCTAATTTATCACAATACTTCAAAGCCTTTCCATCAATAGCCTTAAAACGATCCTCATTAACCGCATCTAAACTACCACTATAAACACTTGGTTTGTTATTAAAAATACGATTTTCAAATTCATTTTTTACAAAGGAACTTTCTTCATTTTGCCCTTCTCTAATACCAAGTATATAGCTAAATTCTTCTCTAAAAGATAGTGGTATAAAAGGTAAAATTTTCTCATTAATAAGTTTCATTTCATACTCATTGATGATTTCATTTAAACCATCTATGCCATATTTTACCGGAGAGATGATATCTCTAGTTAAACTTTCAGGCAAATCATGAAACAAAGCACAATAAAAATTGCTTTCTATTCTGCCATCGCATGCTTTTACTTCTAAAGAATAAAAATAAGACAAAATAGCTACCACAAGCATATGTCCTAAAACCGCAGTTTCAGGAATCCTTGGAGTTTGCGCCCATCTTTTTTGAAAACGCAAGCGTCCGCTTAGATCGATTATTTTAGAAATTTTTTGATTAAGAGCGATTTTTCTTGCACCAATTAACTCATAATAATCTTCTAATTCTTCTTCAACCTTAGCCTTAATCTCATCAATATCGCTTAAAAACGAGCTAGTTTGATAAACTATATTAAACTCCCACCTTGTCGCAAAATACGAAGCAGCTTTTAAAATAAGCCTTTCTTTCGCATAATCTTTACCTTGTAAAAAAAGCTCATAACGTTTTAAAAACTCACCATTTTCTATATCTTGAATCATCGGTGCGATTTTACTTAACACCCAAGCACTTACTTGCTCATTTTTTGCACGTGTTATCTCATGATACACATCAGGGCGTATATCAGTCACTACTACCCTGCTTAAAAACTCAAAAATCCCCGCTTCTATAATAAAGCGCATATTGATATCTTTTTCCATTTTAGCAATGAAATAAGCAATGATAAATTTATGTGCTTGCTTATCAAGCTCGACTAAATTTGTCATTCTAGGATAATCATTCCATCTTGATATAGAAGCTGCTTTAAAAATATGCTCTATTAATTCTACACTAATCATTTATTTCCTTTTTTTGCTGTGATTTTACTTTATTTTATAATCTTTAGCAAATTTTATTTTGATATTATGATTTAATGTTTTATTATTAAATAATCTTTTGCAATAAGAAGAATTTGAGATTAACAAGCTTATGTCAATAAAAATTATAAAACTAGCTTTAAACAATCAAAAAAGCTCTTTTGTTTTATAGAGTGTATATCCTTCATAATAATAGCTTGCATCAATCCCTCTTGCAAAAATATTAAAGCTATGAATGTCATCACTCAAAGCATTTTGAAGTAAAATTTTTATCTCTACATCTTTAATAGGACTTCTTTGCATAGCCATTATATAATCATCTTTATCAATTAAACTCCAATCAACCACTTTTTTCAACTCTTTTTTAAGTATTAAATCAAGCCAAATTCTCATACTTCTGCCATTTCCTTCTCTAAAAGGATGAGCTACATTCATTTCTACATATTTTTCTACAATTTGTTCAAAGCAAGATTGCTCCATGAGTTCTATTTTTTTAATTGCCTCATGTAAATAAACAGCAGGAGCAAATCTAAAATTTCCTTTTGAAATATTTACCTCTCTTATTTTTCCTGCAAAATCATAAATATCTTCAAATAATTTTTGATGAATTACCCTTAAGCTTTCAAAACTTCCTGCTTTTAATGTATCTAAAAAACCACTTCCAAATAAAGCTTTTGCCTTTAGTTTGCTTATTCTTTCTTCTTCTTTGGCCAATTCTAGTTGATTTTTTATACCAAGTTTATTTGTAAGTATCATTTTAAACCTTTAAAGTTTATATTTTATAAGATATTTAATATAAACTTTATTAAATTTATGATTTAAAACTCTTTTATTTGGCTTAACTTAAGATAAATTTCATCATTTTTACTAAGTTCTTTATGATGATAAATACTAAAAATATATCCTTCCAAACTCACACTTAACTCATAAAAGTCCCCATAAAATACGCATTCTAAAACACTAGCTTTTAAAGGAGTTTGTGAAGTTGAAATTTGTATATCATTAGGGCGTAAAATGCCATTTTTACTTTGCAAATATGCTTTGAATTTCTCATCTAAAATTGTATTTGGATCTATAAAAAATGCTTCTCCCAAAAAGCAAGCGCTATCTATATTTTTAGGCTTATAAAAAAGCTCTTTGGCACTTCCATAGTCTAAAATTTTCCCATCCTTAATCAAAGCGATATTATCTGATAAATAAAAAGCATCGTCTTTATCATGTGTGACAAAAATAGCACTAAGCTTATGCTCTTTTAAGATATTTTTGATTTCTTTGCGCATTTTAACGCTTAAAGTGTGATTTAAATTTGAAAAAGGTTCATCAAAAAGTATAATCTTTGGCCTTGCAACTATGGTTCTTGCTAGTGCTACTCTTTGGGCTTGCCCACCGCTTAGCTCATTTGGATAGCGCTTTAAAAGTGTATTTAAATTTAAAATTTCTAAAACTTCATCAAGCCTTTGTTTTTGCTCGTTTTTACTTAAAGAGCTTATACCAAAGCATATATTTTCTTCTACATTTAAATGTGGAAACAAAGCATAGTCTTGAAACAAAACCCCCACATCACGCTCTTGTGGGGCTAAATATACACTCTTAGAAGCAACTAGTTTATCCCCTATACAAATACTGCCATCATTGATTTCAAAAAAACCTGCTATACAACCAAGCAAAGAACTCTTACCACATCCACTTTCTCCCAAAATACTGACAATCTCACCTTCTCTTAAGCTCAAAGAAATTCCTTTTAAAACTTCTGTTTTTCCAAAAGATTTGTAAAGATTATCAATTTTTAAGATTTCCATTATTGTCCTTTTTGGTTGTTTTTATTTTGCAAATAATGCATTAAAAATGTAGGGATAATCCCAAATAACACTATAATCAAAGATGGCAAAGAAACATTATAAATTAATTCATTTTCACTATAAGCAAATACAAGCGATGAAAGCGTTTGAAAACCTGAAGGTGAAAGTATAGTCGAAATAGGCAATTCTTTTAAAATATCCACACAAATAATCACCACAGCCAAAGCTAAATAATGTTTCATCAAAGGAAAATGAATTTGAGTGAAAATTTTAAGTGGTTTTGATTTTAAGGTTAAATTCGCATAGTCTATGTTTTTAGAAATTCGCTCATAGCCTGATTGAGTTGCAAAAATCCCTGAAGCTAAAAACCTCACAAAATACCCAAAAAACAACACCAAAAATCCACCACCTATGGCATATTCAAAAGATAAAAGATCAAAAATATAATTTAACACACCCAAAATCACTAAAATTCCCACAGCTACCACAGCTCCAGGTAAAGAATACCCCAAAGTCGTAAGCCAAAGGATGATTTTAGAAGCTTTTGTATCGTTTAAACGCACCACAAAACACAAATAAAATGCCACCCCCACAATAGTAAAAGAACTCACCAAAGCCACGCTAAGACTATAAAATGCAGGTGTTAAGACATTGCTTAAATTTTGCATAAAATCAAACCCAGCCCAATAAACAAGCCACACAATAGGCACGACAAAGGCTAAAAATGCCACCAAAAAGCACCACAAAAAGGCTAAAAATGCCTTAAAGCCTTTTAACTCATCTTTTGGAGTAGGTAAAAATACATTTTGATTAAAGCCTTTTTTACCTCTTTGAATTTTTTCTAAAAGCATTAAAAGTGCAATAAACACGAGCAAAGCCACGCTTAAAGCCACAGCACTCACTTCATCACCGCCACTTCCCCATGTTCTAAAAATTCCTGCACTAAAAGTATCTACACCAAAATACGCCACCAAGCCATAATCACTCAAAACCTCCATAGCCACTAACAGCAAAGCACCCACTATACCCACACGGCAAAATGGCAAAATCACTTTAAAAAATGTTTTTAAATTAGAAGCCTTAAGTGTTTTAGCACTTAAAATGATATTTCCAAGTCCATAAGCAAAAGTATTTTTAGCAAAAAAATACACATAAGGATAAAGTGCAAAAGATAAAATCACAATCACACCATATGCATTCATGATATCTATACGCCTATCAATGCCTAAAAAAGTAGGGATTAAGCCTTGAAATTCAAACAAATCAATCCAAACAAAACCCATCACATAAGAAGGTATTGCCAAAGGTAAAATCAAAAACCATTCAAAAAATTTCGAGCCAAAAAATTTATAAAAAGCTATCAAATAAGCACTAACTAAACCTATAATCAAACACAATACTAAAGTACCAAACAATATAAAAGCACTACCAAAAATATATCGTGGCAAGACATTTTTACTCAAATGTTTTAAGGTGTTAATATCTATAAAAGGAAGGTGTAAGATAATAGCAAGTATAGGCAGTATGATTAAACTACAGAAAAAAAAGGTGGCAAAAGACCACCTTAGACTTAAAAATTTCAAATTTTATTTTTCCTTAATTATTTCCATTGAACTTCATCAAAAATCATTAAAGCTTCTTTAGCATTACCCCAGTAAGCTTCAAAATTTGGTTTTTCGATTTTAAACTCACCCCATGATTGTAAAATTTTAGCAGGTTTTACCTCTTTGTTTACCGGATACTCATAATTTTGGTTTGTTAAAATTTCTTGTGCTTCTTTTGAAAGCATAAACTCGATAAATTTAACCGCAGCTTCTTTATTTTTAGAAGTTTTTAAAACACCTATACCACTTACGTTAATATGCGTTCCTCTATCATCTTGGTTTGGAAAAATCACTTTTACTGAATTTGCAGCTTCAACATCTTTAGGATTTTTTGAATTTGCTAAGTGTCCTAGATAATAGCTATTTGATATAGCTACATCACCTTCTTTAGCATAAACTGCACGAATTTGATCACGATCTGCGCCTTTTGGAGTGCGCGCAAGATTATTTGCTATGCCTTGAGCCCATTCTTTTGCTTTTTCTTTACCCAAAGTATCAATCATTGCACTTAACAAAGAAATATTATAAACATTATTTGAACTTCTTACTAAAACTTTACCTTTAAATTTAGGGTCAGTTAAATCTTCATAAGTTTTAATCTCTCCATCTTTAACTCTATCTTTAGAAGCAACGATAATTCTTGCTCTTGTTGTAAAAGCATACCATTCGTTGTTTTTACCTCTTAATTCTTTTGGAGAAAGTTTTTCTAACTCAGGTGAGCTAACTGAAACAAAAAGATTATTTGTGCGAACTTGTTCTAAATTTCCCGCATCAGCAGTCATAAATAAATCTGCTTTTGAATTTTTACCTTCAACTTCTAATCTTTTAGCAAGTTCATTAGCCTTAGCTTGCACCACATTTACACTAATGCCTGTTTTTTCTTGAAATAATTTGAAAATTCCTTTATCGCTATCATAATGACGATGAGAATAAATCGTAAGCTCTTGAGCACTTAAACTCATAGCAGCTAGTAAAGATAGTAAAACTACTTTTGCTTTCATTTTATAAATTTCCTTAATTTAAATTTTGAAATTGATAAGGATTATTATATTAATAATTCACTTTATATTTACTTAAATTGATACACATAATCATTTTAAAATAAAATGATACAAAATTAACATAAATCAAGATATTTTTTCTCTCATTTTTATATAATCATCAAAAATACAATATGCAAAGGAGAAAAAATGACACAAGAACAAATTCAAATCATCAAAGATTGTGTGCCGGTTTTACAAAAAAATGGTGAAGTTTTGACAAAAGAATTTTATAAAATCATGTTTGAAGAATATCCTGAAGTAAAACCTATGTTTAATATGGAAAAACAAGCTTCAGGCGAGCAACCAAAAGCTTTAGCAATGGCTATTTTAATGGCAGCAAAAAATGTAGAAAATTTAGAAAATATGAGAAGCTTTGTTAATAAAGTAGCTATCACTCATACAAAATTAAATGTCAAAGAAGAGCATTACCCTATAGTAGGTGCTTGTCTTTTAAAGGCTATCAAAGTAGTGTTAAATGTAGATGAAACTACACTAAAAGCTTGGGAAGAAGCTTACAAAGCTATCGCACAATTTTACATAAACATTGAAAAAGAAATTTATGCAAAACTAAGTGATAATAGGCTTTGATTTTCAAAGCCTATTTTAAAAACGCTATCCCTGCTTTAGCTATTTTTACATCCTCATCTAAGTGTGCTCCACCCACACCTATACCACCAACAACAACTCCATCTATAAAAATCGGTACCCCACCAGGCATAATAGAAAACTTATCATCTAAATAACGAATATCCTCAGGTATTTTACCCTCTTTTACACCTTTAAAAATAACAGCTGTTTCTCTTTTTTGTGAAGTGGCTGTGTAAGCTTTTTTATAACTAGCATTAAGCGTATGCACACCCGCTTTATCATCTCTTAAAACCGCTAAAATTTGACCAGATTTATCTACTATGGTAATACTTACATGAAAGCCATTTTTTCTTGCTTCTTTCTTTGCAAGCTCCAAAATCCCTTCAACCATTTGTGTAGTTAACACAGGCTCTTTTACAAGCTCAAAAGATTTTGCCATTAAACTTACTCCTAAAAATACACATAAAATAAGTAATTTTTTCATTTTTTTCCTTTAAAATTTTTCTACCGCATTTTTTGCTAATTCTTTTATATCGCCTTTTAATTCACAAATTTGACCATTTTGTGCGAGTAAAATTCTATCAGCCATATCAAAATACACATCATCATGAGTTATAGCAAATATAGTAATACCTTTTTGCTTTAAAAGTGGCAAAAGCTTAGTATAAAAAAACTTTCTAAACATAGGATCTTGATCGGCAGCCCACTCATCTAAAATCAAAATATCTCTTTTTTCAAGCAAAGCATTAAGCATAGCTAGGCGCTTTTTTTGTCCAGCTGAAAGTTTTATAGTGCTAAAAGCATTTTCTACAAGCTCTACTTTTTCATTTAGTTCTAAAATTTCAAGCCAGTATGCTAAGTCCTCTTTGCTAAATTTTTCATCTTCTAAAACATGCTCAAACAAATGAAAATCACTAAAAATCGCACTAATTAAACTTCTATACTCATACATATTTTCCGGAGTTATTTTTTCATCATCTAAAAAAATATTTCCTTTAAAGTCTGTAAAAAGCCCTGCTAAAACCATAGAAAAAGTAGATTTACCGCTACCGTTTTTACCTATTAAAAATACACATTCGCCTTTTTTAAGCTCAAAATTTACAGGTTTTAGTGCAAATTTTTCATTGTATGCAAAAGATACATCTTTAAAAGAAAGTTTTTGCCAAGTTTTTTTATTTTGACTGAATTTAAACTCATGAGAATAGTTTTCTAAATTTAAATTTGAAATTTTATCTAAAGCAATTTTTGCCATCATAAGCGTAGGAAAACTTCCTATCATAGCTCCAAGTGGCGCTCTTAAAAAAAGCACACTCAAAGCAATAGTCGTAGCACTTTGCAAACTAGCAAGCTCATAATTTAAAGCTATATAAAACTCCACTCCTACTAAAGCTAGCATAGCACTATTGCTCCAGTTGTTAGATAAAATATGCAAGATATTTCCTATAGTGGAGCTTTTTTTCTTTTTCAGAGCATTTTTTTCAAACTCATTTTCATAATAGTACTTCGCCCTTAAAGGATTTAAGGTTAATTCCTTATGCCCTTGTAAAATATTTTGATAGTTTTTTTGCAAAGCATCATCATTTTCTCTAGCATTTTTAAAATAAAAATACACCCTACTCATCAAAAAATTATCCACCAAAAAAACACACACTATCCACGCTAAACACAAAAAGAAAATTTCTAAAGAAAGATAAGCTATATAAGCACTTACACAAATAATCAAAACACTTGATTGTATAAATTCAGGAAGCCTTAAAAGCCCAAAAGAAATACTACGCACATCATTATTCAAAGAAGCTAAAATCTTTGCTTTAGTAGTGTTTAAAACACTCAAAACACTTGTATCTAAAATTTGCTTTACAACCCTTCTTTGCATTTTAAAAATAAAGCTTTGTCCAAACGAGCTTAGTGCAATTTCTACAAAAGAAGAACTCGCAAAAAATACAAGCAATAAAAGCACAAAATACACGATAATATTTGAGTTTTCAAGGCTAGTTTTTAATAAAAACTCATTAATAAAAACTAAAGTCAATACACCTAGTAAGCTTGTAAAAACACTAAAAAGCAAAAAAAGAATGATTTTTAACTTGCTTTCTTTAAATAAAAAAATTAAAAATTTCATTTAATATAAACCTTAACTCTAAAAGCAAATTATATAACAAAAATATACATAATAAATTATTTATATTGTTTATGTTTATTTGTTTTTATTTAACTATAAATAAATTTTGCTATAATATATTTGAAAATTACATATTGATATTAATAATTATTTAAGGATAGCTGATGTCTAGTTTTTCTAACCATATTCTTTTATCTGGTATTGTTATTTCTATCTTATTTGATCAAAGTCTAGCGCTACCCAGTGGTGGTAAATTTACACATGGAACTAGTGGTTCTATTAGCATAAATGATAATCATATGAATATCCACGGAAATGGGCAAAATTCTGTAATACAATGGGGGGGGGGATTTAGCATAGGTAAAAACGAAAGTGTAAATTTTAATGGCTCTAACAAAAACTACCTAAACATTGCTCATGGTACAAATAAATCCACCATAGAAGGTTTATTAAATGCAAGTGGCAATAATGTCTTTTTAATCAATCCTAATGGAGTAATCATAACTAAAACAGGAACTATCAATGCCAATCGCTTTGTAGCTTCAACCTCATCAATAAGTTCTGATGAAATGCAAAAATTTGCAAATGGAAAAACAAACACCATACAATCACCCATTATAAAATTAGATAAAAACAATGGTAATGTAGTCAATATGGGAAATATTAACGCTGAAGAAGTTGTCTTTATAGGAAATAAAATTTTATTAAATTCAAATATTAAAAATTCAAATGATTTATTAACTAAAATCAACTCAAAAAACATCAAACTTATAGGAAACGAAATAGACATTGATGCATCAAATATAAACGCAAATTCTTTATCAAAATTAGAAGTAAGCGCTAAAGAAAGAGGTTCTATATATTTAAATGCTAGTGGATATTACTACAATCCTAATTCTTTTGCAGTTTTTGATAAACTTAAACAAACTGATTTTCAAAATATAAAACATAATAATAGCTCCTTTAACATATATGATTTTGTAGGAATATCATCAGATGTTGATTGGTGGCATTTTGCCAAAGGTTGGAATGAAAATAAAAAAGATTTTAGAAATACAGCTACTGAATACAGACTAACAAATGATATAGATTTTAAAGGAAAAAACTATGCAAATTACTGTATAGAAGGATATGGTTGCACCAATATGATAGTAGGATATAAAGATCCTATTTACAATGATGATTGGGAAATTATAGAAGATAATAGCTTTTATAATAAAATTTTTGACGGACAAAATTTTGCTTTAAAAAATATATTCATAGATACAAATGTATTATCAGATTCTTTAAGATATGTTGGTATATTTGGAAATGCTAATGGTTCTGAATTTAAAAATATAATAATTGATTATAACGATAATTCTATTCTATCAAACTCAATGTATACTGGAGGCTTTATAGGATATGCAAATGGTGGCAGTAAATTTGAAAATATAGAGTTAAAAAATATCTCTAAAATCTCTACACAAAATAAAAACAACCTCTACGCAGGAGGTTTTATAGGATATGTTAATGGTGCTAACTTTAACAAGATTGATATAAAATCAATAAGAGAAATCAGCGGTATTAGCCTTGAAAATAGATCACATATTGGAGGTTTTGTAGGTGGAATTAACAATGGAAAATTTGAAAATATAAACATATCACAAATAAATAAAATTATTAATGATAAAACAACAAAAGCAACATATACAGGTGGTTTTGCCGGAGAAGTATGGGGAGGAAAATTTAGCAATATCGATATAAGACAAATTGATGAAATTAATGGAGGTTTTGTTACAGGTGGTTTTTCAGGTAATATAGGCTATGCTGATCTTGAAAATATAAATTTAGATATAAACAACATAACCTCCACTTTTACTACTTTACGCCATACTTATGCTGGCGGATTTGTAGGAAGTATTGATTCTGGTGATACTTATTTTAAAAACATCAATGTGCGTGTTAAAAATGTAAAAAGCATTAGTCAAGATAACAAAGATGGCTCGTTGGAAGAAGATTTTTTTGATACAGGAAATGCTTATGCTGGCGGGTTTGTAGGTTTTGCTAATGGAGGTGTTTTTGATAATATTAGCATAGAAGCTGAAAAAATAGAAAGCATTAATAATAACTCCATGGAAGGCACTCGTGCTGCAAGCGGTGGTTTTGCAGGAAAAATAGAAGGATATAGAAGTGATAATTTATCTCTTTCAAATATCACAATAAAAAATATTGACACTATTTCAGGCAAGATTGAAAAAGACAAAAGCGGAATGGTGAATGTTGGAGGTTTTGCAGGATGGATTCAAAAAGAAGGCAAGGGAAGTTTTTCTGACATAAGCATATATGATATAAAAAATATACAAGCTTATGGACAAAAAGACTTTGCCAATGCTGCTGGGTTTATCGGATATATTGAAGGGCGTTCAATGTTTCAAAAATTTAATTTAGATTTTAAAAATATATATTTATTTTTTGAAAATGACGCTCAAATACAATCTTTTGCAAGTGATGGTAAAAATTTAAGTGGAAAATTTATTAGTGCCTATAACGATAAAAATGTAAATTTAGCTTTTAAGAATATACATATTTATCATCATGAAAATGATTTTAATGATGTTTTTAGCGACTTAAAATTATGGAAAGATATGAAAATTAATATTCATACCTATAATGATGATAATAAAAATTTAAAATTTGAAGATTTTTTAAGTAAAGATAATACAATAGCAAGACCTATTATAGAACTACCAAAAAAACCAGATTTTTCAAATAAAATAGAAATTAATTACCCAAATATAGACAATATCATACAAGAAGAAGCTATCCTTGGTAAAGATGATTTATATGAAGATGTCATCAAAAATGAAATTCTAGCAGATCTTATCAATCAGCATTATAAAATATATATTGATGTTTTATTGGATATGCTAGCAGAAAAAGATTATAATCTAATGACAGAAGATGAAAAAGTAGATTTTGTGGCAAAATACTTCATCAAAGATACAGCAAATAATAAATCACAAGCCTTGAAGATAGTTCAAAGTTTAGATTTTATAATGGCTTATCAAAACAACGGATTAAATAATGCAAATGATGATAAATTTGAAGAAGGTGTAAAAGATTTTTATCAAAACAATATAAAATCAAATATAGACAAAACAATTGAGAAAAAAATAAGTATATTAGAAATTCTAAAAGGAGAGTTAAAAGATATAGTTTTAAATTCACAACAACTTCTAAAAGAATTGGAAAATATAAAATTACAACTTCAAATAGCAGAAAAATCTTATAATGACTATATAAAAAACAATTCTTCACTAGATCCTAATAAGCTAGCTCAATTACTTAAAAATATCAATATGCTAGAAAAACAACAAGAAACAATAGCTTCCAAATTAGGATTAGCAGAAATTAAAAATAAAATAGAATATCAACACAATAAAGGTAGTTTTTTAATAATGGGAGATTATCAATATGACTTATATAAACCTATTTTAGAAAGCATTGATCTAACACCTAGTATTCCGGTTGAACCTGATTTGCCTTGGACTGATCTAACACCTAGTATTCGCATTCCTACACTAGAAAACAATCAAGCAAAATCAAGTCTAAACAATAATCAAAACTATCCTGCAATGATTAATGACAATATTGCTAATTTATTTTTATTTAATTCTTTAGGAGATGATTTAGTTAAAGATGAAATAATAATCAAAGAAATCGGGGAACTTGATATAGAAGCTCGTAAAAAAACTTGTATTGTAAGCGATGGGTTTAAAGCTATGAACCCTTGTGCTAATTAAAGAAAGTTAAATGCATAAGATTATTGTTTGCACCTTAATCTTAGCATGCGCTTTACGAGCTACAAATGACAATATAAAAATAATAGAATTATCCCCTGATAGAAATATACCACAAAACAAAGCTTTAAAAGAAAATTTAAAAACTGAACAAAATTATGAAAAATTTCAAGATGCTAGAGAAATCATAAATACACACCAAGAACATTATGAAAAAGAAATACTTACTCACTATAATTTTCACATCACAAACAAAGGAATTGATTTTGAAAATTTAGGAATTGAAGAAGAGGAATTACATAATCTCATATTAAATTATGAACAGAAAAAATTTAATATCCAAGATTTGCAAGATGTATCAAATATTGTTGCTTATTATTTTCAAATTAATGGCTATCCTGCAGCAACAGTGTTTATTCCACAACAAAATTTTGAAGATGGCAATATAGAACTAAACATTGCTTTAGGGGTATTTGGAAAACACATAATAGAAAACAAAACCTCGATCAAAGATCATTTCATAAAAGATAAATTAGATAAAAAACTTAAAGGTAGAATTATCTCCACTAAATTAATAGAAGATAGCGCATATAAAGTCAATGAAATGTATGGGGTACAAACCCTAGCAGGTTTACAAGCAGGAGAGAATGTAGGAGAAACTGATGTAGTTATAGAAGTAATTCCTGATACCAAGGCTAATGTATTATTATATGCTGATAATTATGGTATTGAAAGTTCTGGTAAATATAGAATAGGCATCAGCATGGGATTTAATTCCATACTTAATATGGGAGATTATTATAATTTTTACTTACAATCAAGCAATGAAAATCAAATCAACTATGGAGCAAGTTATACTTTCTTTTTAGGAAATTTAAAAATCACTCCAAGTGTATCAAAAGGAAATTATTCCTTGGGAGAAGATTATGAAAATGCTGGATTTTAGTGGTGCTTCTAGAAATTTTGGTATAGACTTTTCTTATCCTGTATGGATTAATACTAATTCATCATTTTATTTTACTTCTAGTATTTATCATAAAATACTTAGTGATACAAGCTTGGATCTTTTAACTTTTAATAAGCATTCTAATGTAGGTAGTATAGGTTTAGAAGGTTTATTTAGAAATTTTCATAACACTTTTATTTATAGTACCAAAATTAACCTAGGCAAGGTTTATGACGATGGGGTTAATTTTTTAGGCACTAATTATAAAAATAATAGTAATGGCATGGGTTGGTTTAGAAAACTCAATGCTAGTTTGAATAATTATTATAGTATTAATGAATACATTACTCATACTTTAAATATAAACTACCAAAAGGTATTAGGAAATTTTGAATTAGATTCTTCTGAGAGTTCC
>NZ_JAKMQS010000008.1:0-89115 GCF_025771685.1 Campylobacter sp. IFREMER_LSEM_CL2194 | reverse complement strand
GTGTTTTTTAGTCAGCTTGGTTATTGACTGTAGGTGAATTTTTAATTATTTATTTTTTTATTAGTTTATAAATTTTAGTTTTATATGCTATTTAGTTATATTGTGAAAATTTCTAATTAGTTAGTATTGATTAGATTAGATAGGGTATTTATTGTTATTTTTTATTATTTTATAAAATTTAGTTTTATATGCTGTTTTTGCTATTTATTAGTTATTCTATTTTATTTTTGAATTTTTATGGTTTTATGGGTTGTTTCTTATGGCTTAGATTTGTGTGGTTGGTTATTGAATTGTTATTTGGTGGGTTGGGGGGGGGGTTTTTTTTTGATGAGATTAAAATGAAAAGTTTTGATATAATAAAACTATTATAAGGATGTATGATGTTAGATAATAAGTATGATGATAATATTTTTTTTGATAAATATGCCTTAATGCTAAGATCTAAAGTAGGATTGGATGGTGCTGGTGAATGGGAAGATTTTAAAACATGTTTACCAAGTTTAAAAGATAAAGTTATATTAGACTTAGGTTGTGGATATGGATGGCATAGTATTTATGCTTTAGAAAATGGGGCTAAAAAAGTTTTTGCTATTGATTTATCTTTAAAAATGTTAGGTAAAGCTAAGACTAAAACAAGTAAATATAAAAATAAAATATCCTTTTATAGAGGTTCTTGCGAAGAAATAGATAAAATCACTGACTTACAAAATATGAAATTTGATATAGTTATTAGTTCTTTAGTTTTTCATTATATAAAGGATTATGAAAAATTAATTTTTAATATTTCAAATCTTCTTAATAAAAATGGTAGTTTGGTTTTTAGTGTTGAGCATCCTGTTTTTACCGCAAATATTTCCCAAGATTTTATATATGATAATAATGGAGATATTCAATATTTTCCTATTAAAAATTATTTTTATGAAAATAAAAATAAATATAATTTTTTAGGCGAGGGTGTGGTTAAATATCACCGTACCTTAACAAGTTATATTTCTCCCTTATTGCAAAATAATTTTAAAATAACCAATATTATTGAGCCAAAGCCTTCTAATAAAATTATCAATCTTTTTCCTGAATTCAAAAATGAATTTAAAAAAGAATGGCATAGGCCAATGATGTTGATAGTATCTTGCATGAAAGAGTAGTTTGAACTTAGTTGCAGATAAATTAAGATTTTTTTTAAAAAATAATAATGTATTTTTAAGTGGTGGCGCAGGTGTTGGTAAGTCTTTTTTAACTATGGAACTTATAAAATCTTATAGAGTTCAAGGAAAAATTGTTATTGTATTGGGCTCTACTGCTCTTAGTGCTTTTAATATAGGTGGGGTTACTTTACATAGTTTTTTTGCTTTTAAAAGATGTCAGAATTATGATGAGTTATATTATGAAGATAGAAAGCAAAAAGATAAACTAGAAAAATTAAAGAGAATTTTAAAACAATGTGATTTATTGGTTATTGATGAAATTTCTATGGTAAGTGCTTCGTTGATGGAAATGATTTATTATAGATTATCAAGAAGTGGTTTTAATGGTAAAATTTTATTAGTTGGAGATTTTTTTCAACTTCCACCCGTGGTTAAACATAAAGAAAATCAAATTCAAAGTACTTTATTTCAAAATACTTTATATGCTTTTTCTTCGCAAGCTTGGAGTGATCTTAAATTTATTAATTTAAAACTTAGTATTACAAAAAGAACTTTAGATAAACAATTTTACGAATATTTGTTTTTTCTTAGAATGGGTGAAGCAAATAAAGAAATATTGAATTTCTTTAAAAAAATGTTAATTAGTTCAAAAAAATTACTTGAGTATATGGATGAGTATACTTTATTATGCGCTACCAATAAAAAGACTAATCGTATTAATACTGAAAAATTAAATCTTTTACAAGGTAAAGAAAGTATATTTAAAGCAAAAGCTGAAAAACTAGATTGTACCTTAGATGATAAAACTTGCGAGCAGTGGATTAATGGACTTAATTCTTTGAGTGAGTTAAAATTAAAAATAGGTGCTAAGATTATTTTTTGTGTGAATAATAAAGAAGAAAATTATTACAATGGGGAGCAAGGTGTTGTTTTAGATTTTATAAAAGATAAAGAGCAAGAATATATTCTGATAGAAAAAAATAATGGTGAAAGATTGAAATTAAAACCATATGAATATACCTTAGAAGAGTATGAGTTAGATAAAGATGAAAAACTAGAAGTTAAGATAAAAGCTAAATTTGTTCAGTTTCCTATAAAATTAGCTTATGCTATAACAATCCATAAATCTCAAGGCATGAGTATAGATAAATTAATATGTGATATTGATGGAATTTTTGAAAAAGGACAATTATATGTATGTTTATCAAGAGCCATTAATCCAAGTAATTTAAAAATAATATATAATTATAAAATGCCTTTTGAGGATTATTTTTTAAAAATTTTAAAATTTGATAAAGAGGTAAAGCGATTTTATCTGCAAGAAAAGTTTATAAATTTAGAAGAAGATAGGGAGTGATTATGAGATGGGTAGTAATTTTATTTTTTTCTTTTTGTAGTATTTATGCTAATTCTTTGAGTATAGAAGATTTTAGAACGGATTTGTATTCAAAAGCTGGAAATAATACTTTAAAAAAGATTGAAATGACTTTAGATTTTGAGGGAGAAAATTTAGAACAAAAGAAAATTACAGACGCATTAAATACTATTGTATCTAGTTATTTTTATGAAGATTTGTTTACAGAAGTGGGCAAAAACAACTTCAAAGAAACTTTGCTTAAATTTAGCAATAAAAAATACAAAACCCAAATAAAAAACATTTATATTTTAAAAATTAACTCAGTGGCTCAATTTGATATAGAAGAACTGAAGCGTTTTGTAAAAGATTTAGAAAAAAAGGAAGAAGATTTAAAAGAAACTGCTAAGCAAGAAGAAATTCAAAATATCCTTACAGTTGCTAAAACTTCAGATCAAAATAATACCCAGCCAAAAGATATAAATGCTACTCAAGCAAACAGTATCAAAGATAGTAATATAAGTTTTAATCAAGATGTTAATACAAGCAAAGAAGCTATGGATATGATTTTAAAAACTATGGAAAATGCTCAAATGCAAATGTTAGCACCAAGCAAAGAACAAGATTTGTTTAAAGAGATACCATTTTGATTAATGGATTATATCAAAATGGCTTGGAATTTTTGGTATAAAAATATTATCGTTGATGTTTTGATCAAATTTTTGGTTGTAAAAATAAAGACTGACTAAATTTCCCAATTCATCTTTATAAGAAATACTGTTAAGGCTACCGTTTTCTAGTTTGATATTATATATGATATTTTCGTATTTTGCTTCATAGCTTTCGTGAGATATTAATTTCGCATTTTTAAAAATTGCTTGAAGATTTGGTAAATTTTGTAATTGAGTATAAATGGCTTGTTCTAATTCAGGTTCTATGATAACAACTTCTTTGTTGTTGATATAAATTTGCTTTTTATTCGGCTTAGTATAATTCCAAAAGGCTTTATTTTGAGTGATGATAAAATTTCCTTTATAATTTAGCGAAGAATTATTACTTTGCACTTTTTGTTCAAAATCACTGCTAAAATTTTTAAAATTTATATCAAAAGCAAAAATATTATAAGCAAATATCATTAAAAATACAAAATATTTCATAATTATCCTTTAAAAATTTTACAAATTATATAAAATTTATGCAAATAAATTTTATATAGTTCTAATTAAAATCAAGGTATAATCTAGCATATATTTTTGTAATTAAAGGTAAAAAAATGTTTTCTAGTGTATTTAAAGCAATATTTGGCACAAAAAACGATCGAGAAGTAAAAAAATATTTAAAGAGAGTTGCGCAAATTAATGCTTTAGAGTCAAAATACCAAAATTTAAGTGATGATGAATTAAAACAAAATTTTATAGATTTTAAAACACAAATTCAAAAAGAAGAAAAAACTTTAGACCAAATACTAAATGATGTTTTTGCAATAGTTAGAGAAGTAGGAAAAAGAACGCTTAATATGCGTCATTTTGATGTGCAATTAATCGGTGGTATGGTTTTACATGAGGGAAAAATCGCTGAAATGAAAACCGGGGAAGGTAAAACCTTGGTTGCAACTTTACCTGTTGTATTAAATGCTATGAGCGGTAAGGGTGTGCACGTAGTTACTGTAAATGATTATTTAGCCAAAAGAGATGCAGAGCAAATGAGTGCTATTTATAATTTTTTAGGTTTTAGTGTAGGTGTGATACTTTCAGAGCAAAATAGCGATGAAGCACATAAAAAAGCTTATGAGTGTGATATAACTTATGGTACAAATAATGAATTTGGCTTTGATTATTTGCGTGATAATATGAAATTTTCAAAGCTTGAAAAAGTACAAAGAGAGCATAATTTTGTTATAGTTGATGAAGTAGATAGTATTTTAATAGATGAAGCAAGAACTCCACTTATAATAAGCGGACCTACAAATAGAACTTTAGATGGTTATATTAAAGCAAATGAAGTAGCAAAACAAATGCAAAAAGGTCAAGCAGCGGCTACTCCTCAAGAATTACCAAGTGGAGATTTTGTTGTTGATGAGAAAAATAGAACTATCATGATTACAGAGGCTGGAATTTCTAAGGCAGAAAAATTATTTGGAGTAGAAAATTTATATAGTTTAGATAATGCAATATTAGCTCATCAGCTTGATCAGGCTTTAAAAGCACATAATTTATTCGAAAAAGATGTACATTATGTATTAAGAGATAAAGAAGTTGTAATTGTTGATGAATTTACAGGAAGGCTAAGTGAAGGAAGACGCTTTAGTGATGGTTTACACCAAGCATTAGAGGCTAAAGAAGGGGTAAAAATTCAGGAAGAAAGTCAAACTTTAGCAGATATTACTTTCCAAAATTATTTTAGAATGTATAAAAAGTTAGCAGGCATGACAGGTACTGCACAAACTGAGGCAACAGAATTTTCTCAAATATATAATTTAGATGTAGTTTCTATACCTACAAATATACCGGTTGCAAGAATAGATAAAGATGATTTGATTTATAAAACTCAAGAAGAAAAATTTAAAGCAGTTATTGAAGAGATAAAAAAAGCAAATGCAAAGGGTCAGCCAGTTTTAGTGGGAACTGCAAGTATTGAAAGAAGTGAAGTATTTCATAATATGCTTGTAAAAGAACGCATTCCTCATCATGTGCTTAATGCTAAAAATCACGAGCAAGAAGCTTTGATTATCCAAGATGCGGGTAAAAAAGGTGCAGTGACTATAGCTACTAATATGGCAGGTCGTGGGGTTGATATAAAAATAGATGATGAAATAAGAGCTTTAGGAGGGCTTTATATTATAGGAACTGAGCGCCATGAAAGTAGAAGAATAGATAATCAACTTCGTGGTCGTGCAGGGCGTCAAGGTGATCCTGGTGTAAGTAGATTTTATTTAAGTTTAGAGGATAATCTTTTGAGAATTTTTGGCGGTGATCGCATTAAAAATATCATGGAAAGATTGGGTATAGAAGAGGGTGAGCATATAGAAAGTCGCATTGTTACAAGAGCTGTAGAAAATGCTCAAAAAAAAGTTGAAAGTTTACATTTTGAAAGTAGAAAACATTTGCTTGAATATGATGATGTGGCTAATGAGCAAAGAAAGACTATCTATAATTATAGAAATGAATTACTAGATGAAGAATTTGATTTGCAAGATAAAATTTTAAAAAATATTGTTGAATATAGCAATCATTTGGTAAGTCAAATTTATCTAAATGCAGAGCTTGAAGATGATGTTAAGCATTTTGAAAGCTTAAAGCAAAAAGTAAGTTATGAGTGCAACCTTGAGCTTAGCGAAGCTGATTTTAAAGATTTGGGTGTAATTGAAGTAGAAAATAAATTAAGTGAAATTTTAGAAAAAGCTTACAAAGATAAAATGAGTATTATTGAAGATAAAGAAGCTAGAAGAATTGAAAGAATTTTATATCTTCAAATTTTAGATAATCTATGGAGAGAACATTTATACCAAATGGATATTTTAAAAACTGGTATAGGTTTAAGAAGTTATAACCAAAAAGATCCTTTGGTGGAATATAAAAAAGAAAGTTATAATCTTTTCATGGAGCTTGTTGAGCGTGTTAAATTTGATAGTTTAAAATTACTATTTAATGTAGTTTTTACTCAAAAAGAAGCACAAAATTTTGAAGAAAAAAGCTACGAGCAAAACGAGCAGTTTTTAGCTAGTACTACAGAAAGTGGTGTTGATGAAAATGGTGAAGCACAAATTACTAAAGTACCTAGAAATTCACCTTGCCCTTGTGGTAGTGGTAAAAAATATAAAGAATGCCATGGTAAAAGTGGTCCTAAAAAAGGTATTTTAGCTTAAGGTTTGAGATGAATTTAGTTATAGTTGAAGATGATATAAATATGAGAAAATCACTCGAAATAGCTTTGGGTGAATATGAAGAATTTACTATAAAATCCTATAAATCAGCAACTGAAGCTTTAAAAAAACTAAACGATGATGTTGATTTGATTATTACAGATATTAATATGCCAGGTATGGATGGTATTGAATTTGTGCAAGCTTGTGAGAATAAATATGATTTTATTATTATTACAGGTAATGCAACACTAAATCGTGCTATAGAGGCAGTAAGGCTTGGGGTAAAAGACTTTCTAGTAAAACCATTTGATATTAATACTTTAGTAACTGCGATAAAACGCGCAAAAATAATTCAAGAAAAGACTTCTAAAAAAACAAATAAAAAGACTATCAAAAAAGAAGAAAATCAAGATTTTTATGGCACTTCTAAGGCTTTGGAAAATTGTTTAAAATTAGCTACAAAAGCTGCTAAAACAGATGCAAGTGTGCTTTTTTTTGGAGAAAGTGGGGTAGGTAAAGAAGTTTTTGCAAATTTTGTGCATAAAAATTCAAAAAGAGCACAAAAGCCTTTTGTAGCAATTAATATGGCAGCAATTCCATCAAATTTGATAGAAAGTGAGCTTTTTGGTTTTGAAAAAGGTGCATTTACTGATGCTAATACTACTAAAATAGGATTATTTGAGCTTGCTAATGAAGGCACTTTATTTTTAGATGAAATAGGTGAAATGCCTTATGAAATTCAAGCAAAATTATTAAGAGCCTTGCAAGAAAAAGAAATTACAAGATTAGGAAGTACTAAAGGTATAAAGATTGATGTAAGAATTATCAGTGCAACTAATGCTCATATAGAAAAAAAGATTGCAGATAATGAGTTTAGACAAGATTTATATTATAGACTTAATACTATTCCTATTAATATACCACCGTTAAGAGAGCGTCAAGAAGAAATTTTGCAAATTGCACAAAAGGTCTTGCTTGATACGTGTAAAGAATATGATTTTAATGAGAAAACTTTAAGCCAAGAAGCACAAGATGCTTTACTAGCTTATGATTTTCCAGGTAATATTAGAGAATTGATTTCTATTATACAAAGAGCTTGTATTTTAAGTGAAAATGATGAGATTAGTGCTCAAGATTTATTTTTAGAAAGTAGAAAAAGTAAAGATATTAAAAATCTTGAAAAAGAATTGATTTTAGAAGCTTTAAAAAATTCACAAGATATTACAGAAGCAGCTAAGCTTATAGGGATGAGTGAGAAAATTTTTAGCGAAAAAATGAAAAAATATAATATTACTTAAAAAGGACGGACAATGAAAAAAATAGCTATTGTAGGTGCAACAGGAGCAGTTGGTGAAGAACTTTTAAATGTCTTAGACGAGCTTGATTTCCCAGTTGAAAGTATTTTACCATTAGCAAGTGCAAAAAGCGCAGGTAGTGAAGTAGAATTTAGAGGTAAAAGCTATAAAGTAAAAGAATTAACTCCAAGTGTTTTTAAAGAAAATCCTGTAGATATTGCTTTTTTTAGTGCTGGAGGAAATATAAGTGCTGAGTATGCAAAATACGCAGTAGAATGTGGTGCTGTGGTAATTGATAATACAAGTCATTTTAGAATGGATGAGAATGTTCCTTTGGTGGTTCCTGAGTGCAATAGTCAAGATATTAAAGATTGGGAAAAAACAGGGATTATTGCTAATCCAAATTGCTCTACCATACAAATGGTACATGTTTTAAAACCACTTGATAATGCATTTAATCTAAAAAGAGTAGATGTAAGTACTTATCAAGCAGCAAGTGGCGCAGGTAAAGAAGGTATGGAAGAACTAGTTCAAGGAATGCAAAGTTTTTTTGCTTTTAAATTAGATGAATTTGAAGCAAAAACTTTTCCATATACTTTGGCTTTAAATTTGATTCCTCAAATTGATGTTTTTAGCGACAATGGCTACACCAAAGAAGAATTAAAAATGGTGAATGAAACGCAAAAAATATTGCATAAAAAACTTGAAATTTCAGCAACTTGTGTAAGAGTTCCTGTACTTAGAAGTCATAGTGAAGCCATTACTATGCATTTTGAAAAAGATGTTGATGTTGCTAAAGTTAAAGAGATACTTTCTAAGGCACCAAGTGTTGTTGTGATTGATGATGTAGAAAATAAAAAATACCCTATGCCTCTTTTTACAAGTGACACTAACGAAACTTATGTAGGAAGAATTAGACGTGATATTAATCACAAAAACATTTTACATTTATGGTGCGTGGCTGATCAAATTCGTGTAGGAGCTGCTACAAATGCAGTGCGTATTGCGCAAAAATGGCTAGAATTGGTTTAAAAAGGAGAAAAATGCTAGAAAGATTTTTTGAGAATTTATTAGTTAAAAGTCGTTTGGTTACTATTTTACCTGTGATTTTTGGTTTAATAGGGGCTTTTGTTTTATTTTTTATCGCAAGTTATGATGTGATTAAAGTTTTAAAATATGTATTTGAATACTTTATGTTGCCAAATTCTACGGTAGATTTGCATGAAGATATTGTTGGTTTGATTATAGGAGCTGTGGATTTGTATTTGATGGCTTTGGTTTTATTTATTTTTTCTTTTGGAATTTATGAGCTTTTTATTAGCGAAATAGAGGATTTTAAACAAACAAAGCAGTCAAAAGTTTTAGAAGTGCATAGTTTGGATCAGCTAAAAGATAAGCTTGCAAAAGTAATTATCATGGTTTTAGTTGTAAATTTTTTTCAAAGAATTTTACAAATGCAACTTAATACAGTTTTGGATATGACTTATTTAGCAGGTTCTATTTTGGCTCTTTGTGTGGGGCTTTATTTCTTACATAAAAGCGATCATTAATAAGGAATAAAAATGATTTTTATTGATGCGTGTTTTAAAAAATCAACTCCTTATACTCCGGTTTGGATGATGCGTCAAGCAGGAAGATATCTGCCTGAGTACATGGAAGTTAGAGCAAGTGCTGGGGATTTTTTATCACTTTGCAAGGACTATAAAAAAGCAAGTGAAGTTACTTTGCAACCTGTGGATATTTTGGGCGTTGATGCAGCTATTATTTTTTCAGATATTTTAGTAGTGCCTTTAGAAATGGGTATGGATTTAAAATTTGAAAAAGGCGAAGGGCCGGTATTTTCAAATCCCATTAAAACTAAGGAAGATTTGGAGAGATTAGATGTTGAAAAAAGTATTAAAAATCTTTCTTATGTTTATGATGCACTAGCGCTTACTAGAGAAAAACTTGCGCATGATAAAGCTTTGATTGGTTTTTGTGGAAGTCCTTGGACTATTGTTACTTATATGATAGAGGGTGGTGGTAGTAAAAATTATGCAAAATGCAAAAAATTAGTTTATCAAAATCCTGAATTTTTACATCAAATTTTATCTAAACTTACTTTAGCTTTAAAGCATTATATTCAAGAACAAATTAAAGCAGGAGCTAATGCTATACAGATATTTGATAGTTGGGCAAGTGCTTTAGAAAAAGAGATGTTTTTTGAATTTTCTTTTAAATATATGCTTGAAATTGCTGATTTTATCAAAGAAAAATATCCGCATATTCCCGTGATTTTATTTCCTAAAGGTGTTAGTGGATTTTTGGATGGTATAAATGGAAATTTTGATGTTTTTGGTGTAGATTGGAGTACGCCTTTAGAATTGGCAAAAGAAAAATTAGGCGCTAAGTATACTTTACAGGGTAATATGGAGCCTTGTAGATTGTATGATAAAAAGGCGATTGAAGTAGGAGTGGATAAAATTTTAAATATCATGCAAGATGGTGCGCATATTTTTAACCTTGGACATGGTATTTTACCTGATATTCCTGTTGAAAATGCTAAATATTTTATCAAGCTAGTTCAAGAGAAATCTAAAAAGTGAATAAAATTACCTTTGGTCCCATAAGCTCAAGAAGATTTGGGCTTTCTTTAGGGATTGATTTAAGTCCAAATCAAAAGCAGTGCAATTTCGATTGTGTATATTGTGAGTTACAAGCTGCAAAACCCGTGGAAAAATCTTTAGTATATCCAAAAATTCAGGACATCTTAGAACAAGTAAAACAATCTTTAGCTAGTGATGTGAAATTCGATTTTCTTACATTAACTGCAAATGGTGAACCTAGTCTGTATCCTTATTTAAAAGAATTAGTTTGCGAGTTAAATAAAATAAAACAAGATAAAAAACTTTTGATTTTAAGTAATGGTAGTGGTGTGTTAAATCCAAATGCATTCAATGCTTTATTGGATATTGATGTGGTTAAATTTAGTCTTGATAGTGCTAAAGAAAAAACATTTTATAGAATAGATAAAGCTCTAAAACAAATTAAACTTGAAGCAATGATTGATAAAATGATTACTTTTAGGGAAAAATTTCTAGGTGAGCTTGTTATGGAAGTTTTAGTTGTACAAGGTTTAAATGACAATAAAGAAGAAATGTTAGCTTTAAATGAGGTATTTGATAAAATAAAGCCATTAAGAGTAGATTTCAGCACTATTGATAGACCTCCAGCTTATCCTGTTAAAGGTGTATCTATGGAAAAATTAGAAGAATTAAGTATGTATATTAATAGCGCCCCTGTTGTGCTTGCTAAGCATTATTATAAAGGTGAAAAAATTGATTTTAATACTCAAGAGCTTTTAAAAATGTTGCAACTTAGAGCTCAAAGTGAATTTGATGTTGAAAATAAATTTAGTCAATATAGTAAAGATATATTAGAAAAGTTACTTAAGGAGCAAGAAATTATTGTAAAAAATCTAGCTGGAGTGAAATTTTATAAAAAAATATAATTTTTTGTGAAAAACTCTTGACAAGAGTATTTTTTTCTTATATAATACCATTTCTTATTTATTGATGTTCCGGATTAGCTCAGCGGTAGAGTAGTCGGCTGTTAACCGATTGGTCGTAGGTTCGAATCCTACATCCGGAGCCACTTCTTTTTAAATTATAATCCTGATTTTTATAAGTGTTAAGTGAATTATATGATTTTATATAACTAGTATTTTCGTAACGAAAATACTAGTTTTTGATATCAAAAGTAAAGAATTTGCTTTCGAAGTTATTGCCTACTTTTTCATACTGAAACATAGCAGGTTCTAGGTTTTGCACTTCATGGTATAAAAGTCCTAAAGCAAGCCTTGCTTCTAAGGTTTCTTCGTTTTCTAATCTTGCAAGTTCAAGCAAAGCAATGGCTGAGTTTGGATTGTTTGAACCTATTGCTGCAACTGCGGCTAAAAATAAAGTTTGAGCATCTTTAATTTTGTAATCATCTATTAAAATATTATAAAGTGTATATGCTTCTTGGTATTCTTTTGCAAATATATCTACATAAGCTAGAGCAAAGATTAATCCAATGGAATTTTTATTACTCATGGCTAATCTTTTTTTAATATCATTTCTAACATGATTAAGCAAGCCTGTTATTTGCATAAGCGTTACATAGCTATCTTTAACTATCCCAGCTCCTCCAAATAAAGAATTATAATCAAGTTTGGTATTTAAAAAATACATTTGAGCTTGTTTGGCGTATTCTTTGATATTTAAGTTCATATTTTTGGAGTTAAAATATAAAATATTGCTAATAATATCCTCACTTAATAAATCTTTTAATTCTTTTATTTTTTGGTTTCTTAGGGTTTCAAGATTATTGCCATTTGCAGCTATAATAGCAAATATTAACTCCAAAGGTGTGTTATTAGTATTTGAAAGATTATCTAGGTAAGGAATAGTAGCAGTAAAGTCATTTTTAGCTAAATATAGTAAATATTTATATATATTGTTGTTTTGATCAATGGTATTATCTGCTTGGAGATTTTCTAAAAGTTCATTAGCAAGTTTTGTATAATCTTTCTTTGCTAGATCCATACAATATATGCCAAAAATTCCTGCAATATAATTTTTAGGATTTAAATGATATGCGGTTGAAAAGTGCTTGTAAGCATTGTTATAATCTTGTAATTGTGCGTAAGTTAGGGCAAGATTATAATGAATTACATCATGAGCATGATAAATTTCACTTAAGTTTTTAAATTCTTGATTAGCTTCTCTTAGATGAAAATTAAAAGCTAAGTTAATAGCATGAGATAATTCTATATTAACCCCTGACAAAGCCTTACTTTTAACAAGTAATTCATTTTCGTACTCATATCCTTGTATAAAATTTCCCAAATCAGCCTTTGTAATAAGCTCCATGCTTTGTTTAACATCAAAAACACGATATGGTGAAAAGTAAAACAGTAAATCATATATTTGTTGTTTTCCAGTAATCAATCTCTTGGCAAAATTTTGTTGGGCAATATCAATATTTGAAAAATTTCTTTTTAATCTTGTTTTGATATTATAGTATTTTGAACCTATATCTTTATCTTTGATGTAAAGAGCTTTTAAAATTTGCGCACCACTTTCAAATTGACCAGTTTTTAATTCAACTAAGGCTAAAGCAACCTTGCTTCTAGCTTCATGTTCTCCTATCTTTGAGGCTTTTTCAAGATATTCTTTAGCTTTTTGATAGTCTCCTGATTTTGCATATAATAAGCCTAAGGGTAAGCTTGCTTCGTAATCTTCTTGTTTTTGTAAAAAATCAATGGCGTTTTTTTCTGATTTTAATAAAGCATAAACTTTTGCTCCAAGATAATAAGATTCACCTTGATAACCATTGATGTTGTTTGAGCGCATAAACATTTGCAAAGCTTCAGGGTAAAATCCTTGATAATAATTAATTAAACCTAGATAATAATCATACAAAGATGATTTGGAATCTTGTGGTAAATGCACTCTTGCTAAGTCAAGATAATAATTAAATTTTTCTTTATTACCAAGATTAAAATAGCACACAGCAGTGTTTATGGCAGCAGCCACTTTGTGCTCTTCTAATTCTAAAGATTGCTTGAAATTTTCAATTGCGCTAGCATAATCTTTTTGTTTCATTTGAGCTACGCCAAGATTATAACTAGATAGGGATTGATTAAAAATGTTAATGTTATTGTAAAGTTCTAAAGCACTTTCTACATCACCTTTTTCATATAATAAATTTGCTTTTTGTACTACAAGATCTAATGCTGATTGTTTTACTTTAGTGATGCTTGAGCTAGTATTATCATCTAAGACTTGAGTATTTAAAATAGCTTGTTTATCTTCTTTGAAAACTATGAGTAAAATTAAAACTACAAGCAATATTAGAGCAAGAGCTCCAAGTGCAGAAATTAAAATAATAAATTTTTTATCAAAAAGCTTTTTTTTCTCTTCAGGTTGCGGTGCTTGAGGTTCTTCTTCCACTCTTTGAAAGGTACTTTCTTCCTCCTCTAATTCAGGAGGTATCATGCCAGGAGGGATAGCTTGTTCTTCTACTCCTGGATTTTCATCTAACTCAGAGAAAGCTTTTTCTTGGTTGTCTTGTTCTTTAAGTGTTACTTCTTCGGCCATGTTTTCTCTTAAAAGTATTTTCTTAACACATCAGGAATTCTTATATTTCCATCTTTTTCTTGATAGTTTTCCATAATAGCTACCAAGGTTCTTCCAACAGCCAGCGAAGAGCCATTAAGTGTATGCACTAATTCGTTTTTGCCTTTATCGTTTTTAAAGCGAATTTTTGCACGTCTTGCTTGAAAATCTTTACAATTAGATACAGAGCTAATTTCACGGTATTTATTTTGAGATGGAAGCCAAACTTCTAAATCCACTGTTTTTGCAGCTGAAAAACCTAAATCTCCAGTACAAAGCATCAAATGTCTGTGTGCTAGACCTAAAGAGCTTAGCAAATCACTAGCACAATTTAGCATTTCTTCAAACATTAGCTCGCTTTGATCAGGCTTGCATATACTAACAAGCTCTACTTTTTCAAATTGATGTTGTCTTATAATGCCTCTTGTGTCTCTACCTGCACTTCCTGCTTCTTGTCTAAAACAAGCGCTATAGCAAGTCATTTTTAAAGGTAATTCTTCTTGAGTTAAAATTTCATTAGAATAAAGATTGGTTACAGGAATTTCAGAAGTTGAAATGAGGTATAAATCATCATTTTCTACCTTATACATATCATCTTTAAATTTAGGAAGTTGTCCAGTACCATACATGGTCGCACTATTTACTAAAAATGGCACATTAACTAACTCAAAACCTCTACTTCTATTAAAATCTATCATATAATTTACTAAGGCTCTACTTAGTAAAGCTCCTTCATTTTTAAGTACACAAAAGCGACTTTGCGAGATTTTAACTCCTCTTGTAAAATCAAGCCAATTTAATTTTTCTCCTAAATCATGATGTTCTTTAATTTCAAAATCAAAACTAGGTGGGGTAAGAACTTTTTTTAATTCTACATTCTCATCCTCATCTTCCCCAAAAGGCACACAATCATCAGGGGTATTTGGTACTGCTAGAGCAATTTGCTCCAGTTTTTCTTCTAATTCATTAACGATTTTTGATTGAGTATTAATTTTTTCTTTATTTTGACTTAGTTGTGCTTTTAAGCTTTCTTTATCTTGTGCTGTTGCAAGTTCTTTGCTAAATTTGTTTTGAAAAGCTTGAAATTCTTCTAAAAGTGCTTTTTCTTTTTTTAAATTTATAAATAAATCACTCAATTCTTTGAGTAAATTTTCATCCACTTTTTTAGCTTTTAATTTTTGTGCAATTTCATCGAAATTATTTTGTAAAAGTTTTAAATCTAACATTCTAACTCCTTTTATAGTCCTATTTTAGCATAAATTTTTTCCATTGTTTCTTGGGCTTGTTTTTTTGCTTTACTTGCACCAAATTCTAAAATTTCCTCAATTTTTGAAGGATTAGCTAATAATTTTTCATATTCGTCCTTGGCTGAGGCAAAATACTCACTAATGATTTCATTTAAATACATTTTAAAATGCCCATAGCCTTCGCCACCTTTTTCATAACGGCTTTTTAAAGCTTCTTGCTCTGTTTTGTCTAAAAATAATTTTGCGATTTTAAATATATTGCAATTTTGCCAATCTTTTGGATCTTCTAAAGCTGTACTATCTGTAACAATGGAAGAAATTTGTTTTTTAATAGCTTTTGGTGTATTAAAAATATCGATTGTATTTTGATAAGATTTACTCATTTTGGCTCCATCAGTGCCAGGTACTACCGCAACTTCATCATTAACCTTAGCTTGAGGTAGAGTGAAAATTTCACCCCATTCATTATTTACTTTTAAGGCTATGTCTCTTGCTATTTCAACGTGTTGAATTTGATCTTTGCCTACAGGAACTATTTGAGCATTAAAAAGCAAAATATCTGCAGCCATTAAAACAGGGTAAGAAAAAAGTCCATGGTTGGCATTTAAACCTTTGGCGATTTTATCTTTATAGCTATGCGCTCTTTCTAAAAGTCCCATTGGGGTAAATTGAGAAAGAATCCAATAAAGTTCCATTACTTCTTTTACATCACTTTGCAACCAAAACACGCTTTTTTGCGGATCAATCCCTAAACTCAAAAAAGCTGCTGCAGCTTTGAGTGAATTTTGTCTGAGTTTTTCACCATCAAAACTTGAAGTCATAGCATGGTAATTTGCTATAAACATATACATTTGATTTTCTTCTTGCATATTTAGCATTTGTTTGATTGAGCCAAAATAATTGCCTATATGTAAATCTCCACTTGGTTGCAATCCTGTAATAACTCTCATTTTACCTCTTTTTTAATCTCTTTGATAAGTTCTTTAATACTTTTGTTTTCAATGTTAATTATAATATCTGCTTTTTTTTCATATTTTTTTGCCCTTTGATTAAAAAGAATTTTGGCATTATTTATATTTGCAAGTAAAGGCCTAGTGGCTAATTCTTCCTTGCTTAATCTTTGTAAAAGATAATCAAAGCTTGCTTTTAAATATATAATTGTCCCAATGTCTTTTAGTTTTTTTTGTTCTATGAAACCACCACCACTTGCAATAGAGCAATCTTGCACACAAGTTAAAAAAGAAACAAGTTTTTTCTCTTCTTTACGGAATTTTTTTTCACCATATGTTTTAAAAATTTCATCAATTTTAAGATTAAATTTTTCTTTGATTAAGCTATCCGTATCTAAAAATATTTTATCGTATTTTTTAGCATAAGCTCTTGCTATGGTTGTTTTACCACAGCCCATAAAGCCTACAAAAAGGAGATTATCCTTCTTGCTCATCTTTGCTACCTTTTTTTCTTGAAGCTAAAATCAAAGGAACACCTTCAAAATTAAATTGTTTTCTAATTTGATTTTGCAAATAGCGCTTATAGCTAAAATGTAAAGCTTTTGGTCTGTTCATGATTAGAGCTATTTTTGGAGGTGCTAAGTCATATTGAACCACATAATAAATTTTTACTAATTTACCATAATCATGTGGTAGCGGGTGGGCTCTTGTGGCTTCTTCTACCAAGGCATTTAATTTTGCAGTTGGAATTTTTTGTGTAAAATTGGCAAAAACTTCTAAAATTTTATCTAAAAGTACATGCACTCTTTTTCCGCTTAAAGCTGATACGCTTACAACGGGTGCATAAGCTAGAAATTTAAAACGATCTAGTTTTAATTCTTTTAAAGTTTTATCAAAATCAAGCTCGCTTTTATCCCATTTATTAAGCACAATAATCACACCTAGACAATGCTTGGCAGCAAGTCCTGCAATACGCTCATCAAGCTCGTTAAAACCCTCAGCCGCATCAAGCACTAAAAGTGCAATTTGAGCATTAGCTAGGGCATATTCGGTTCTATTTAGCGCATAACGCTCTAAGCCTTGTATTTTACCACGTTTTCTAATCCCTGCAGTATCTACAAACTCAATGATTTTATCTTTATGCATAATGCTTTCATTAACAGGATCAATCGTAGTGCCTGCTATATCGCTTACCACGCTACGCTCTTCTTTAACTAAAGCATTTAAAAGACTTGATTTTCCTACATTTACCCTGCCGATAATTCCTACTTTAATATGGTTTTCATTGATAGTTTTTAGCTTAAAATCTCCGCTATTTTCATCAAAATTTTCTAAATAGCTTTCAAAGTCTTCGTCTTCATCTGCATTTAAAAAACTTTCATTTAAAAACTTGCCAGCCCACATGCAAAGCTCATCAATGCCTATATTATGTGTAACAGAGATATTAAAAACTTCTTTCACGCCAAAATTAGAAAATTCCCAAGATCTTTCTTCATCCTTTTTATTATCCACCTTGTTAATTACTAAGGCTATAGGTTTGTTGAGTTTTTTCATTTCATAAAAAAAAGCTTTATCTTCATCATCGGGCAGAAATTTTCCATCCACCATATAAAAGATAATATCACTATTTTTAGCAGCTTTTAATGAATTTGCTTTGACATTTTTAAAAAGTTCATTGCTCTCATCAAGTCCACCACTATCTACCAATAAGGCTCTTTTACCATCAATTTCCACTTCTATTTTGTTGGTATCCCTTGTAGTCCCACTTATGTCACTGGTGATAGCTATGCGTTTTCTTGCAAGTCTATTAAAAAGACTTGATTTGCCAACATTTGGTTTTCCTATTAAAATAATACTTTGCATTAATACTCATTTTTAAATTTTTATTTGTGATTATATAAAAATTGCCTTAAAATTAAGCAAAAAAGACTAAAATAACGGGAATTTTTATATGGAATTTATATGTTAAGAATAGTTAAAAAAAATTTAGGTATATATTTTATGATTATTGCTTCCATAGAATTTGCACTTGTAGGCGCTTGTGCAAAAATTCTTAGTGAAGAATTATCATCGATTGAAATTATGTTTTTTAGAAATATCATAGGCACAGCTTTTATGCTTTATGCGCTTTCAAAATTAAATTTTCATAAAAGCGGCGGTCGTTTGGGTTTGCTTATTTTTAGAGGTGTTATAGGAACGATTGCCTTATATCTTTTCTTTTATAATGTTTCTAATATTTCTTTAGGTGGAGCTTTTGCTTTTCAAAAAACAGCACCGATTTTTATAGCTTTAATTGCTTTTTTATTTTTTAAAGAAAGCTTGGGATTAAAAGCTTGTTTTGGGATTTTGATTGCTTTTATAGGAGTATTGTTAATTTGTCAGCCTTTTGCAGATAGTACTATGCATTCAGGTTTTGATTTAAAAAATAGCATTTTGGGAATTTTAAGTGGTTTTTGTGCAGCCTTGGCACTAACTAGTGTAAGAGAGCTTAGAAAATCATATCCAGCACCTTTTATAGCTTTATCTTTTGTTTTAATTGGTACTTTAATGCCTTTAATGTCTATGATTATAGGTTCTTTTTATGAAATAAAAGAACTTGATTTTTTAATTGCTCCTTTTGTTATGCCTAGTTTTAAAGCTTGGATTTTTATTATTTTAATGGGTGTTTTTGGAGCAATGTATCAAATTCATGTTACCAAAGCTTATGGGGTGGCAAAAAAGGCAGGAGTTGTTGCTGGGGTTAGTTATATAGATGTAGTTTTTACTTTATTTTTGGGCATATTATTAGGAGATGAATTTCCTAGTTTGATGGTTTTTATAGGAATTTTTAGCATTATTATAGGAGGAATTATTTTGGTTAGTAAGCAAACAAAAGGAAATAAAAATGGAAAATAAAACAGATTTAATTTATGGTTTAGAAGATAAACCGCCTTTTGCTAAAGCTTTTTTTGCTGCTTTGGTGCATTTAATGGCTATGTTTGTGGCTGTAATTACACCCGCTTTATTAATTTGTAAGGGTCTTGGAATAGATGATACTAATACAGCTAGAATTATATGCATGTCACTTTTTGCTTCAGGTGTTGCTTCGCTTTTACAGATTAAAACTTGGGGTCCTATAGGGAGTGGACTTTTATCTATTCAAGGGACTAGTTTTAACTTTGTTGCGCCTATTATACTAGGTGGGCTTGTTTTAAAAAATAATGGTTTATCACAAGAAGCAATGCTTGGGGCTATTTTTGGCACTTTAATGCTTTGTTCTACCACTGAAATGATTATTTCTCAAATTTTACCTTTTATTAGAAGAGTGATTTCGCCTTTGGTTTCAGGTATAGTAGTGATGATTATAGGTCTTAGTTTGATTAATGTTGGTCTTGTGAGTGCAGGAGGTGGATTTGCGGCTAAGGCAAGTGGTGAGTTTGGTTCTTTACAAAATTTATTATTAGCCGGAGTTGTGATTTTTAGCATTATTGTTTTAAATCGCTTTAATAATGCATATATAAGAATTTCTTCTTTATTTATAGCTATGATAATAGGGCTTTTAGTGGCTATGACTTTTGAAAATTTTAGCTTTAATTTTAATGAAAATTTACCTTTAATGTTTTTACCCGATCCTTTGCACTATGGTTTGAGTATTGATTATAATCTCATTTTACCTTTGATTTTGGTTTTTATGGTAACTTCTTTAGAAACAATTGGTGATATTAGTGCTACTAGTGAAGTTTCAAATCAGCCGGTTAAAGGTGAACTTTATGCAAAAAGATTAAAAGGTGGAGTTTTGGCAAATGGTTTTAATTCTTTTGTTTCGGCCTTTTTTAATACTTTTCCAAACTCATGTTTTGGGCAAAATAATGGTGTCATAGCTTTAACAGGTGTTGCGAGTCGCTATGTAGGGTTTATTGTAGCTTTTATGTTAATGATTTTGGGTTTATTTCCTATTGTGGCTGATATTACTTTGCAAATTCCAGAACCTATTTTAGGTGGGGCAACTTTAGTGATGTTTGGTACTATAGCTGCAACGGGGGTTAGGATTATCTCTAAAGAAAATTTAAACCGTCGTTCTATTATCATTATAGCTATGAGTTTGGGTATAGGACTTGGAGTTTCTAATAATCCTGATATTTTAGAATTTATGCCAATGTGGTTTAAAACTTTATTTTCTTCAGGGATTGCAGCAGGTGGGATTACAGCTATTATTTTAAATTTTGTTTTTCCTCTTGAAGAAAATAATAAAAATAAAGTAAAATAATAAAAAATAAGGAAAAAATGATGAAAAAAATGATACTAATAGCAGGGCCTTGTGTGATAGAAAATGAAGAGCTTGTTTTTAAGGTTGCACAAGAGCTTGAATGCTTTTTAAAAGATGATAGAATTGATTTTTATTTTAAATCAAGTTTTGATAAAGCAAACAGAACTAGTATTAATAGTTTTAGAGGGCCAGGCATTGAAAAAGGCTTGGAAATTTTGCAAAAAGTGAAAGATAAATTTGGCATGCAAATTTTAACTGATATTCATGAGAGTTCTCAAGCAAGTATTGCGGCTGAGGTTGTAGATGTTTTACAAATTCCAGCCTTTTTATGCAGGCAAACTGATTTATTGGTGGCTGCTGCTAAAACAAAAGCTAAGGTAAATGTAAAAAAGGGGCAATTTTTAAACCCTGAAGACATTAAATACAGCGTAGCTAAAATTTTACAAACTAGAGGCATTAACGAAGAAGGTTTTGAAATAGCCAAAGAAAATGGGGTTTTTGTAGCTGAGAGAGGTTCGAGTTTTGGCTATGGAAATTTGGTCGTAGATATGAGAAGTTTGGTTATCATGAGAAAATATGCTCCAGTTATTTTTGATGCTACTCATAGTGTGCAAATGCCAGGAGCAAATGGTGGAAGTAGTGGAGGTAAAAGTGAATTTGTAGAGCCATTAGCAAGAGCTGCAGCTAGTGTGGGTGTAGATGGATTTTTCTTTGAAACGCACATTGATCCTTGCAAAGCTTTATGCGATGGACCAAATATGCTTGATCTTTCAAGACTTAAAAACTGCGTAAATACACTTTTAAAAATTCAAGAAATCATTTAAAAAAGGAAAAATATGAAGATAATAGAAGGAAATTTAAGTTTAAAAGGTGATGAGAAAATTGCAATTATTAATGCAAGATTTAATCATATTATCACAGATCGTTTAGTTGAAGGTGCTAAAGATGCTTTTTTAAGACATGGGGGTAAAGAAGAAAATTTAAATCTTATTTTAGTACCCGGTGCTTTTGAAATTCCTTTTGCATTAAAACAAGCTATAGAGAGTAAAAAATTTGATGGAATTTGTTGTGTTGGAGCGGTAATTCGTGGAAGTACGCCACATTTTGATTATGTAGCGGCTGAAACTACTAAAGGTATAGCAAGCGTAGGACTTGGAACTAATATACCTGTAAGCTTTGGAGTTTTAACAACTGATACTTTAGAGCAAGCCATAGAAAGAGCAGGTAGTAAAGCAGGTAATAAAGGTTTTGAAGCTATGCTTACTGTGGTTGAAATGCTTAATTTAATCCAAAAAATTAAGGCTTAAAATGGCTACTAGACACCAAGTAAGACAGAGTATTGTTTCTTTGCTTTATGCAGCACAGCTAAACCAAGAAAATAAAGATTTTATTAATGAATTTTTAGATGAGAAAAAAATTCGCAATGATCAAAGAAAATTCACTCTAGATTTGTATAATGGCATTAACGAGCAACTTGCTTTGCTTGATGAGAAAATCAATGAGTGTTTGAAAGAACACAAATTAGATGGAGTAGCTAGTATAGAAAAGGCCATTTTGCGTTTAGGTGCTTATGAGATTTTATTTACTTCTACACAAAAAGCGATTATTATCAATGAAGCTATAGAGCTTGCAAAAGAAATGGCAGGGGACAATGCTCCTAAATTTATCAATGGAGTATTAGATAAAATCAACAAGGAAGCACAATGAAACTTTGCGTGGCTTTTGATGTGGCAAGCTATGATGAGTGTATAAATTTAGCCAAGGAATTAAAAGGTTTAGATCTTTGGGTTAAAATAGGGCTTAGATCGTATTTAAGAGATGGAGTAAAGCTTTTAGAAGCGATTAAAAAAGTGGATAATTTTAAAATATTTTTAGATTTAAAGCTTTATGATATACCAAATACTATGGCAGATGCTTGTGAAGAACTTGCTAAACTTGATGTGGATATGTTTAATATCCATGCAAGTGCAGGTAAAAGTGCTATGTGTATGATTATGGAGCGCTTAAATGCTTTAAGCAAAAGACCTTTAGTGCTTGCCGTATCTGCTTTAACTAGCTTTGATGAGCAAGAATTTTTTAGTGTGTATAAACAAGATATTAAACAAGCTGTTAAAGATTTTTCTAAAATTAGTTATGAAAGTGGTCTTGATGGTATGGTTTGCTCGGTATATGAAAGTTTGCTGATAAAAGAAAATACAAGTACAAAATTTATTACATTAACGCCTGGAATTCGTCCGTTTAAAGAAAATTCAGATGATCAAAAAAGAGTAGCTGATATAGAGTGTGCTAAGGATAATTTGTCAGATTTTATTGTGGTTGGAAGACCTATTTATAAAGCAAAAGAACCTAGAAAGATTTGCGAGGATATATTAGAGCATTTAAAATAAGCCTTAAGGCTTATTTTAAATAAACTTTCATTTTTTTATTTTCTAAAATAATTCCTTCATCATCGTTAATGATTTTAAATTCTCCATTAAAGCATCTTAGGAAATTGTCCTCAAATTTCATAGATTCTTGATCACAAAGCATTTTTGTTGAAGCAAGATTGTCTTCTATTTTTATGCTGCTTCCTTGATCTTTATAATTTCCAAAAAATCTATTACATCCTGCTGTTCCAAAAAGCCTTTTGTCTTTATTGTCAAAACTAATACTTGTTTTTGTATTTTGAGGAAGTTCGTAGCTTTTTCCATTTGCTTCATAAGAACTTATGGTAAATTCTTTATTTTGTAAATCATCAACACTTAAAGTTGCCACAGAACACCCACTAAAAACAGCTAAACTTGCTATGCTTAATGTGATTATTTTTTTCATTTTTATTCTCCTTGTACATGAAAATGTTTTAATTCATCTTCTAAATTTTGACAAACTACATTTAACTCATGAGCAACATCAAGCAAAATTTTTGAAATTTCTTCATTTTTATCGCTTAATTTTACCGTTTCTTGCATTTTATCAAGTAAAGATTGTAAAGTTTCTTGTGTGCTTGAGATTTTTTGCATACAAGCATTTGCTAAGTCTCTTGCATTTTCATTGCAAACTTTTACTTCATTGGTTCCCTCTACTAGATCTTTTGCATCTTGGTTTAAAGAATTAATTTCTTTAGCATTGTGTTTTAGTTCTTTAGAAACTTCATTAATACTATCTACTAATTGCTTGGTGACAATAGCAATATTTTTTAAAAATTCTTCTGAGCTTTGAGCAAGATTTCTTACATCTTCAGCGATAACTGAAAAACCACGACCAAATTCTCCAGCACGTGCTGCTTCAATACCTGCATTTAATGATAAAAGATTAGTTTTATCAGCAATTTCACCCATCATATCAGAAGCTTTTTTGATCTCTTCTGCTTGTTTTTCCATAACTTCAACTTTTTGAGATAAAACATCTTCATTTTCTGCAACAACTCTTACTTTATCTACTACCTGATTTAATGAATCAAGCATGGTGTTTAAAACTTCAAAAGATTTTGTGTTTGCCTTATTTGCATTGTTTGAAAGCTCAGCAAGATCTTGTAACTCTGTATGAATTTGCTCACTTAAATGATAAGATTCATCAGTTTTTGTGTGACCTTCTTTTGTTCTGTTTGCTAGATCAAGCGCATTGGTATTTAAAAGTTTAGATTGTTTATCTACCATTTGAGAATTTTCATTAGTGGAAATCACTGCATTTTGAATTTTTTCAATAAATTGGTTGATGTAGGTGCAAGCTTTGCCTATCTCGTCAGTGCTTTTTATGTTGATTCTTGCGCGTAAATCCCCATCGCCGCTAGCTAATTCTTTAGCGTGTTTTAAAAGATCTAAAACAGGATTACCCACAACTATTTTTAAAATATAAAGCACAGCAAAAACAGTAAAAAGTAAAGCTATGCTAAAGATTATAATATAAGTTCTAGCTGAGCTTGCCAAATCATCATCTACATGTTTTAAATCATTGTACATATCCATAACACCCAAAACATCACCTTCTTTAGCATTAGCATGACAAGCTAAGCAGCTTTCATTAGCGATTAATGGGCGTATAAGTCTTAGATAATGTCCTTGATTGTTATTGATTTCAACGGCTTGTATTTGCGGCTTGTTAAATTGTTCATTGATGATACTTTCATCACTTTTTGTATATTTTTGCATTTCAAAAAGTTCAATTGTACTTTTTGAAGGATAAATTTTAATATCTTTTATGCCTTCAATTTCTCCAGCATCTTTTATAGCTTGTTCTATAATAGCAGGGTCACCTAAATTCATTGCCATTCTTAATGTTTGAAAAACAGAAGTACTTAAGGTATCTAAATGTGCACGGCTGATTCTATCGGTCGTTTGCTGAGAATCTTTTTGTAGGATAATTTGCATGATAATAAAACTAATTAGCAATGTAGAAATCATTGCTAAAGATATCTTCGCACCTATGCTTTTAAACATTTGAAGCTCCTTGTATTAATGTAAAAAGTGTCTTACACCGCTAAAATATAGTGCAATACCATATTCATTGGCAGCTTGGATGATATCCTCATCTCTTATACTTCCACCTGGTTCGATAATGGCTTTTACACCTATTTTACTAGCCTCATCTATGCTATCTCTAAATGGAAAGAAAGCCTCGCTTGCTAAAACACAACCATTTAGATCAAGCCCCATTTCCTTAGCTTTATTAATAGCTGCTTTAGCCGCATCGATACGACTTGTCATACCCATACCAATGGCTACCATAGCTCCATTTTTTACATAAACTACGTTATTTGATTTGGTAAATGCAGCAATTTTCATAGCTATTTCAAGATCTTTTAATTCTTGTTCATTAGCTTTTCTTTCGCTTTTTAATACTGCATTTTTTAATTCATCTTCTCTAACTTCATCGCTATCTTGATATACAAAACCACCATCTATATGTTTAAAATCATATTTATCATAAGCTCTAGTTAAAAATGGCGCTTTTTGTGTAAAGATTTTAATACGTTTTTTATCTTTAAAAACTTCCAAAGCATCATCGTCTACATTTGCTGCAATGATTACTTCTATATAAATTTCATTGATTTTTTGCGCTAATTCTTTGTCTAAGGTTCCATTGATAGCTACAACTCCTCCATAAGCACTTAAGGTATCACATTTAAGCGCATGGATATAGCTTTGGAGTAAGTTTTCTTTTATGGCAAATCCACAAGCATTTGCATGTTTTACAATGGCTACCGCTGGAGCTTTATCAAAAGCACTTGCTAAATTTAAAGCAGCATTGATATCGGTTAGATTATTAAAACTTGCTTCACCTTTTAAGGTTGTAAAATTGTGTGTGAAAAAGTCATCAAATTCATATAAAGCACCTTTTTGGTGAGGGTTTTCTCCATATCTTGTATCAAACACTTTTTGACCTACAATAAATTTACTTGCCCCAAAACCACCATTAAAACGCTCGTTCATATAATTTGCTATATAAGCATCATAATTTGCTGTATGCTCATAAGCTTTGATCATCAAAGCTCTTCTAAAATCAAGATCTAAAGTATTATCTTTTAAAGCCTGTATGATTTTATCATAATCTAAAATATCACAAACTACAATGACATTTTTAAAGTTTTTTGCGCCACTGCGTATCATAGCAGGACCACCAATGTCGATATTTTCTACAATCTCATCAAAATCTTGGGTTAAAATTGTAGTTTTTTTGAAAGGATATAAATTCACACAAAGTAAGTCTATGCTTTCTATATTATGCTCTTTAGCTTGCTTTTGGTGGCTTTCATCTTCTCTTTTGTATAAAATTCCGCCATGAATTTTTGGGTGTAAGGTTTTTACACGCCCTTCAAACATTTCAGGACTTTGAGTAAAATCACTAACTTCTTGTACTTGCAGGTTGTTTTCTTTTAAAAGCTTATAAGTGCCTCCAGTAGATAAAAGCTCAAAACCTAATTTTGCAAGCTCACTAGCAAATTCTACTACTCCTTCTTTATCACTGACACTAATTAGTGCTTTCATTGATTTTTCCTTTCTATGTATTGTTTTAAAAATTCATAAGATTCATTAACTTCTTGAAATTTTTTTACACCTTCTTTTATTTTTGCTTCATCGCTGCTGTTTGCGTTTAAAATATCAGGATGATATTTTTTAGCAAGTTCTCTATAGCGTTTTTTAAGCTCTTGCAAATTTACATTTTCACTTACACCTAAGACCTCGCATGCTTTTTGCAAATTCATACCTACCTTTTGAGTTTGCATAGAATTTAGAAGTCTCTCAAGTATATTTACATCAAGATTAAATGCTTTGACAATGGCTTTTAATGCATCTTTTTTAGTGCTGTTAAGTTCTCCATCAATCAAGGCCATTGCGACCAAAACATTTAATATATTAATTCTTTCTTGTTGAGGTAAAGGTACTTCCTTGATGAGTTCTTTGGCTACTTCATAGGTGTCATTTAAGGTGTTTTTGTGTTCATTAAAACTTTGTTTTAAAAATTCTCTTTCTCTTGAATCTTTGGCATTGTAATCAAGAATTTGTGAGATCATATTAGCTTCATTTTCACTAACTCTGCCATCACTTTTTGCTATTTTTGCTAAAAGTGCTATAACATAGTAGTTTAATCTTCTTTTAAATCCATCAATTCTTTCTTCGTGATAGCCTTGTTTAAAACCTTGAGAGAAACTTTTAGCTCCTTTTTTTAAAGAGCCTAAAAGATCATCTTTACCCCATGTTTTATAATACCAATAAAATGCCAAAATTGCCAATACGAGTAAAACAAAAAGCATTTTTATCCTAAATACTCATTAAATTTATCAAAATAAATTGTTTGTAGTTTTGCTAAAGATATCTTAATATCATCTAAAATGAAATCTTTTTCAGTTAAATTTCCAAGTTTTGTAAATTTAATTCCCATTTCATTTGCAAATTTGATAAATTTTTCTTCATTTTTAACACCAACTATAACTCTTGTTGGACTTTCTTCGAAAATAAAACTCTTATCTTCAAAATTAGTTTTTACTTCAATACCTAAATTTGCCTTTGCACTCATTTTAGCTAAGGTAATAGCAAGACCACCTATGCCTATGCTATTAGCACAATCAAGTAATTTTGCTTCGTTTGCTTTTAATAGGAAATCCCATAGTTTTAATTCTGCGTTAAAATCTATATCTTCAAGCTCTCCTGCTACTTTTTGATCTAGCACTTTAGCAATTAAAGATCCACCAAAACTACCTTTGCTTTCTCCAAGTAGATAAATAGCGCTAGTATCTTTACTAAAATATGATTTTAAAACATTTTCTGCTTTTTCATTTACTCCAACACAAGCTATGGTTGGACTTGGAAAAATACTTACTCCATCGGTTTCATTATATAAAGAAACATTTCCGCTTACTACAGGTGTATTGAGTTCTTTACAAGCTAGTTTAATACCTTCACAACCTTGGGCAAATTGCCACATTACTTCAGGGTTTTGTGGGTTACCATAATTTAAACAATCGCTAATTGCTAAAGGTCTAGCTCCTGAGCATGCTATTTTTCTTCCTGCACTTGCAACAGCTGCTGCTGCGCCGATTTTTGGATTTACATAGTTTAATCTTGAGTTACACTCAATGGCCATAGAAAGTAAGCAATTGTTTTCTTTGATTCTAATACTATTGGCTCCTAAAGCTCCATTGCTTTTTAAAGTATTGGTTTGTACGCTTGAGTCAAATTGCTCATAAATATAAGCTTTATTGCTAACATTTTCATCTGCAAGGAGTTTTTCAAATGCTTCTTGGGTAGGAATGTTGAGCTTAAATTGATAGTTTTTTATCTCATCTAGGTATTTTGGTTTAGCCACAGGTCTATCAAGTATAGGTGCTTTTTCGCTTAGTGGCTCAATAGGGATTAAGCCAACTAATTCATCATGCCAAAATAGTTCCATTTTGCCAGTATCGGTAACTTCACCTATAATAGCTGCATCAAGCCCCCATTTGTTAAAAATTTCAATAACTTTTTCTTCATAGCCTTTTTTAGCACAAATTAACATTCTCTCTTGAGATTCACTTAGCATTAACTCATAAGGAGTCATACCTTCTTCTCTCATAGGAGTTTTGTCAAGATAAAGTTTCATACCGCTACCACTGCGTCCTGCCATTTCAAAAGAGCTTGAAGTAAGTCCTGCTGCACCCATATCTTGAATTCCAACTATATAATCAGTTTTGAAAAGTTCTAAACAAGCCTCCATTAACAATTTTTCAGCAAATGGATCGCCAATTTGCACGGTTGGTCTTAAGCTTTTACTAGATTCATTAAAGCTATCACTTGCCATTACAGCTCCGCCAAGCCCGTCGCGACCAGTTTTTGAACCCACATAAATTACAGGATTGCCTATACCTTCAGCTTTTGCATAAAAAATATCTTCGATTTTACAAGTTCCAAGCGCAAAAGCATTAACTAAGATATTTCCATTAAAACATTCATCAAAAGCACATTCTCCACCAATAGTAGGCACACCCATGCAATTACCATAGTGTGAAATTCCACTTACTACACCTTTAACTAAATATTTTTGATGTTTGCCTATTTTTTCATCGTGGATGTTGCCAAATTTTAAAGAATTCATACCTGCAACAACTCTTGCGCCCATGGTAAAAACATCACGTAAAATTCCGCCCACACCTGTTGCTGCACCTGCAAATGGCTCTATAAAGCTTGGGTGATTGTGACTTTCTACTTTAAATACAGCTGCCATTCCTTTGCCTATATCTATCACCCCAGCGTTTTCACCAGGACCTTGGATTACCCAAGAAGCCTTGGTTGGAAAGCCATTAAGGTATTTTTTGCTTGATTTATACGAGCAATGCTCGCTCCACATAGCAGAAATTACTCCAAGCTCTAGTAAATTAGGCTCTCTGCCTAGTATATTTAAAATTTCTTGATATTCTTCGTCACTAATTTTGTGTTGTTTTATAATTTCTTTATCCATTTTCTCTCCTTTTTATTTACCTAAACAAAAATTACTAAACATAGCATCTAAAATTTCATCTCTTTCAAAATCTTTTGTAAATTGAGCTATCTCTCCTATGGCTAAATTTAGTTCAAAAGCAAAAAGTTCTAAAGAACTTTCTTTTAATAAATCCCTTGCGCGTAAAATAGCTTCGCTAGCATTCTTGCAAGCATTGAGTATTAAGGTATTGCTAATTAGCATTCCATCGCCATCTAAAGTATTTAAGTATTCATTTAAATTTTCCTTAATGGCTTGGGTGTTTTCTTGAGCACAAATGCATATGCAAGAAGTACTAATTTCATGTTTAAATTTGGTGGTTAGATCGCTTTTGTTTAAAACATAAATGATTTTTTTATCACAATTTTTTAAAGCTTGTAAAATACGCTCATCTTCTTCTTCAAATTCTTTAGATCCATCAAAAACAGCTATGATAATATCTGCTTCTTTAATGCTTTCATAGCTTAAATTAACCCCGATTTTTTCTATCTCATCATCTGCATTTCTTATACCTGCTGTGTCGATAATTTTGATTAAATGTGAGCCTATTTTCAAGCTTTCCTCGATACGATCTCTTGTGGTACCTGCAATATTAGAAACAATAGCTCTATCAAATGCTAAAAGTGAATTTAATAATGAGCTTTTTCCTGCATTTGGTTTACCGATAATAGCAACTTTAAAGCCTTCTATAAGTCCTTTTTTATTTAAAGAAATATCTACTATATCGCGTAAAAGTTTTGAATTTTTTTCACACATGGTAATGATTTGATCAAGTAAATCTTGTGGTAAATCATCATCTGCATAATCAATGCTAGTTTCTACAAAAGCAAGGGTTTGAACAAGATCCATTCTAATGGTATTTAAAAATTTACTTAAATCACCTTTAATGTTTTTTGCTATGATATTTGCAGCACTTGTTGATTTTGACATGATGACATCTTGTATACTTAAAGCTTTTAAAAGATCCATTTTGCCATTTAAACAAGCTCTTTTGCTAAATTCTCCAGGGCTAGCAAGACGCGCTCCTGCTAAAATAAGCTCATCAAGTAAAATTTCACTCAAAGAAAAACCCCCATGAAGTTGAAATTCTACTATATCTTCTCCTGTAAAAGAGTAGGGTGCTTTAAAATAAATCACTAAAGCTTCATCTAAGAAGTCATTGTTGTTTTTATAAAGTTTGCACAAGTGTGCATAGCGGGGCGTTAATTCTTTTTTGTGGGTAATTTTCAATGCAAGCTCTAAAGCTTTCTCCCCACTTACTCTAATGATACTTATAGAGCCCACTCCATGGGCTGTGGCTATAGCAGCTATAGTGTCATTCATTCATTTTTCTTCAAAAAATCATTTACAACGATGTATCTTTGATCGTCATTTTGTTTAATAGCTACATATTTATCAGGAAAACGTTCTCTTAATTTTTCTAATGCAAGTTTTAGCCAAATTCCATCTAAAGGCTTTGTTTGAACTCTTCCTGTGCTCTCTACTTTTTCTATAAGAATTTTTAAATAATTTTCTATAGCTTGGGTTTGATTTTCTAAAAATTGAGCGATTTCTAGTCTTGGCTGAATTTTATATTTAGCACTAAGCCAGTTATAAAGTAAATATGAAAAAGCCTTATATCTATGGGCTTCTTTGCCTATAAGTAAAGCTGCATCTTCTCCATCAAGTTTTATCAATACGCAATTTTCGTCCCAAACACTAACTTGTACAACCTTGATATCAAAATCAAAAGTTGCCAGTAAATTTTCTAGTGAAATTTTTATCTCATCAACATAAGAAGCGATATTTTTTTCTTCTGGTGATTCTTTATGAAATGAATCAAAAATAGCATCATTTTTTACTTTATAATGTTCTTTAGTTGGAGCATTGGCTTCAAGTGGTTTTTGAAAACTTTCTCTGTGTTCTTTGTAGTGTTCATTTTTTTCAAGATTTTTTTGTGAATGTTTGCTAAAATTCTCGTTTTGATTTTTTTTAGCTTTTTCTTGATGAGGTTTTTTGGTTTTTTTGTGTCCTTTAATACAAATAATAGCATTTTTTCTAAACAAACCAAAAAATCCTGCTTTAGCATGTTGAATAACTTCATATTCTAGATCAATCACAGAGCACTCAAGTTGTTTTGAGGCTTCTATGAGTGCAGTTTGTAAGTCTTTAGCTTCTATGTTCATGTTTAGCTATTTCCTCTTTTTTGTGGTTTTTGAAAAGTTTATTTACAATCACTTGTTGAATAAGTGAGCATATATTATTTACACACCAATATAAAGTTAAACCTGCTGGGAAGGTTAAGAAGAAGAAAGTGAAAATTAATGGTAAAAATTTCATAATCTTTTCTTGCATAGGATCTTGTATAGCCATTGGTGTGATAAGTTGTTGGATAAACATAGTTAGACCCATAAATATAGGTAAGATAAACCATGGATCCATCACAGATAAATCTGTAATCCAAAAAGCCCAAGGTGCAGCTTTTAGCTCTATAGCATTTAGTAAAACTCTATAAATTGCAAAGAAAATTGGAATTTGAATAAGTATAGGCAAACATCCACTCATAGGATTTGCACCATGTTTTTTATAAAGTTCCATCATGTGCAAATTCATTTTTTGCGGATCGCCTTTATAACGCTCTCTGATTTCTTTCATTTTAGGTGCCAAATCTTTGAGTTTATTCATAGAAATCATTGATTTATAAGTAAGTGGGAAAAGAATAATACGCACGATTAAAGTCATTACTACAATGGCCCAACCCCAGTTACCCATGTAGCCATGTAAAAAATTTAAAAATTCAAACATAGGCTTGGCTATAAAAGTAAACCAACCATATTCCACAACATCATCTAAATCCGCATGAATGCTTCTTAAAATTTCATGCTCTTTTGAGCCAACATAACCGCTTGCCTTAAAAGTATTTGTCGCACTTGCAAAAACGATAGAATTTTCGTGATTATCTTTAGTAACTATAGCATTGAGTGGTTTTTCAAAATTATAAAAAAAAGCACTATAATAGCGATCTGAAGCCGCCATAAGGGTTACATTAGAAAAACTTTCATCATTTTCTACATCGCCATCTTCTAACATTGTGATTTTATCATCTTTGTCTAAGATTAAAACCCCATGTACTGTATAGCTATCAACTGCTATATTTGGACGATAACCTGGTGTGATAAAATAAGCTGCGTCTTTGCTTAGATTGACCTCTAAATCATAGTTTCCATATTTATGGAAAGTGATTTTTTTAGTTACTACTAAATCATCTAAATTTTGAGTAAGGATCAAGGTTGTGTTTTCATCGCTGACATTGATAGTTTTTTGACTTGTGGTATATGGTGTATTAAATGCCTCTTGATTGATTTTTGCATCACTAAATCTTATTTCTAATGGTAAAGGTGATAAAGAAGTATCTACTAGATTAATACTTTTGCCATTTTCATCTTTGTATTTTTCATCACTTAGATAAAATTTAGCTATCCTACCTAAAGAGTCAATATGTGCTTCAAAATGTTCACTTTTAACAACTGCTATTTCTTCTTTTTGATTAACACTAAGTTCTGTTTTTGGAGCTTGAGAGTTAGTACTTGTAGTGCTTTGTGGAGCTGAGTTGTTTTGTTCTATTTGAGTGATATTTTGCTCAGTTTGTGGAGCTTTAGGGATAAAAAAATAATCATAAACTACAAAAAATAAAAATGATAATACAACAGCAATTAATATGCGTTTTTGTTGAGATAAATTTTCTGACACGGATTGTCCTTTGGAAATATAATCTTAATTAAAAAAAATTGATTATCGTTGCAAGGGATATAAAGATAATTGAGTTGTTTTAAAGCATTAAAACTAGGTTTAAAACATATACCTGAGTTTAGATTATTCTTGCGTATTTTAGGATAATCAATACCACCTTTAAAAAACGGATTGCATTTTAAAATTCTTAAAAAAACTGCACCAAATGCTTTAAAAATATTATTTTTTTTAAATTGCCATAAGGCATATTCAGAGCAACTTGGGTAATACCTACAGCATTGTGGTTTAAAAGGACTGATAAAGAGTTGATAAAATCTGATAAGTTTTAGACAAACTATTTTATGCATCCTATTTTTTTCAAACCCCATTTCAAGTTTTTTTCTAATTTTAAAAAAGGAATTTCAGTGATACTCGTTTTAGCTACAAGTATGTATTTTCCGTTTTCAACTTGATTTTTAACCTGAAAAAAAGCTGATCTTAAGAGCCTTTTGGCTCTATTTCTTATAACAGCTTTTCCAACTTTTTTACTAGCAACAACGGCGAATTTTTTTTCTTCGCTTAAAGAGTAAAAGATGATCATGCCTTCGCAATGCCATTTTTTACCTTCTTTATAAATTGCTGCAAACTCTCCTAAGTCGTTAATACTTAGAAAATCTTTTATACCGCTAATCTTTTTCTACCTTTAGCACGTCTAGCATTGATCACTTTGCGACCATTTTTGCTCTTCATGCGTACACGAAAGCCGTGAGTTCTTTTTTTAGGAGTTTTATGTGGTTGATATGTTCTTTTCATATTTTTTCCTTAACTTAAAATAAAAAACAAAATAATAAGCGAGTATGTTAGCAAAATCTTACTTAAATCTGCTTTTAATTAAGAGTTATTTTAAAACTTTTTGCTAAATTTTGATTTTATTTTGTAAACTAAGGAAAAATAATGGCTTTTGAAATTTGTGAGAGTAAAAAAGAAGATTTGGAAAAAATTTTAGAATTACTCAAAGAACTTGCTATTCATGAAAATATGCTTGAAGATGTAAAATGCACAAGCAAAGAACTTGAAGAATCATTCTTTAAACATGAATACGCTAAGGCTTTGAGCCTAAAGGTTGATGGTGAGATAATAGGCTATGTGATGTATTATTTTACTTTTTCATCTTTTTTGGGCTTGGGTGGGTTGTACTTAGAAGATATTTACATACAACCAAAGCATAGAAAAAAAGGTTATGCTAGAGCTGTTTTTAAATATCTAGCGCAAATTTGCAAAGAAAAAAATCTTAAACGCTTAGAGTGGGTTTGTTTAAATGATAATGATTTGGGGATTGAATTTTATACCAAGTTAAATGCAAGACATATGAGTGAGTGGAGAATTTATCGTTTAGAGGGTGAAAATTTAGAAGCATTGATGTGATGAATAAACGCAGTTTGTATTATCTAAAAGCTTTTGGTTATGAATACTTTGATGAACAAAAGCAAATTAGACATTTTAACTTAAGTTTTAAAGAATTAAACGAAAGAGTAAAAACTTGCAATCTTTGTCATTTTTCTAAATTAAGAAAGTATAGTTTAATAGAAAAAGAAGTCAAAAATGCTAAAATTCTGATTTATCAAGCTTTTATTGATAAAGAAGAAAACGAAAGTGGAAAGTTTTTTGCTTCTAAAAACAAACAAGAGTTTTTAAGATTATGCAAAGAGCTTTTAAATTTAAAAGAAGATGAGATATATTTTTCTTATATGTTTAAATGTTTTAGTAATTTTAAAATAGATGATCAAGCACTAAAATTATGCTTGCCGTATTTTTATAACGAGCTTGATTTTGTAAAAGCAAAGATTATTTTATGTCTTGGTCAAGAAGCTTTTGCAAGTTTGGGTTTTGAGAACTTTCAAAAATACAAAGGGCAATGTATGCGTTTTAATAATGCTTTGCTTTTGCCAAGTTATGATTTGAATTTTTTGAGTAAAAATCCTAGCTTTTATGCTGAATTTATAGAAGATATTAAAAAAATAAAAGGTTATTTATGAGAAAAAGTTTAGTTTGTTTGATGATGAGTTTTGTTTTAACTTTAAATGTCTTTGCGAAAGAGCAAAAACCATCGCCCATAGAACCTAGTGAGTCTTTTTATCCTAATTTAGAATTTCAAAATTGTGATAATGATTGTTTATTTACTTTGTTAGAAACAGGACTTTATTTTAATTTCTTATCAAGATTTAACAATGATAATGCAAATGAACTTTTGGTTAATATTTATACTAAACTTTTAAATTCCATCATAGATTTTGAAAAAAGAATTCAAAAAAATGCTAGCGTAAAATTAGCTATTATTATACCTGAGCAAACGATTAAAAGTTATTCTAATACTATTATAAATTCAAGCATAGCGTATTTATTAAGACAAAGAGCGCAAATAAAAGTAAAGGTGTTTTTAATAGGCACAGAAGATGAGAGTAAGATAGCTAAAGCTTTTAAGCAAGCTCAAGAAGAAAAATTTAATTATATCATCGCAGGTTTTACAGATAAAGGTGTGAAAAATTTATTAAAAGAAAATCTTGATTTAAATGTAAAAGTTTTTATTCCTACTGCACATAAAAGAAATTTTGATACGCAAAATGAAAATGTGTATTTTGGAAGTATAGACTATCAAAAACAAATTCAAAAACTTTTAGAATATTCAAATGGTAAAAATATTATTTTTTCAGATGGAACACCTTTGGCAAATCGCTTAGATGAGAATGTTTTAAACGCAGGTAATGGTAGTGAAAAAATTTATACTATTAATAGTTCTAAATTTGATTTTAGAAGTATTTTAAATCAAAATAGAAGTTTTCAAGATTCTAGTATTATCTTAAATACTTCTTTGATTAAAACAGCGCTTATAAGCTCACAAATAAGAACTTATGATATAGAGCCTTTTGTGTTATTATCAACTCAGATTAATTATAATCCTATTTTGCTAAGTTTAACGCAAATTAATGATAGAAAAAAACTTTTGCTAGCAAATTCCATTTCTAATGAGGATCAAACTCTAAGCTATCTTAATGAGCTTTTTTCGCAAAATATTAATTACAACTGGATAGCGTATGCAACTAGCGTGGGCCTTGATTATTTTTATACGCAGTTTTTAGATAAAGACTCTCAGAGAATTTTCGATGAGAGTTTAAATGATAATCAATTTGACTATAAGGTTAAGATTATTCGTTCGCAAGGCTTAGGTTTTACTCCTTTGCAAAATCAGTAAAAACCCTAGCTATAGCCTCATCTATAGGGGCTACTTTTTCATTTTTTAAAAAAGCTAGGGTAAATTCAGCCTCAAAAAGTTTGGTGTTTTCTTTGTAAATCTCTTGTTTTATATAAACTGAAGCTTTTTTAAGCTTTGTGATAAATGTTTTTACTTCTATAAGATCTCCAAGTTTAGCGGGTTTTAAAAAGTTACAATTTGCTTTTGTGAGTAGAAAATGTCCTGTGCTTTTGTCAAAAATTTTTGCATTTTTTTGAAAAAATATCTCACTTCTTGCTCTTTCGCAAAATTTTAAGTAATTGCTATGATATACCACTCCACCTGCATCGGTATCTTCATAATAAATTCGTATTTGCATTTAAAAATCCTTTTTTGTTTTTTATAATACATTATATTTAAAGTAAATTGAATATCAAATATGAATTTTAATCATTAATATTCTGTCTTAAATACATTAATAATTAGATATTATTCTATAATTTTTATTTTATATTTGGAAATTACATGAAAAAAGTGAAAAATAAAACTTTAGCCGAACAAGTATATGATGAACTAGAAAGAAGAATAGTTTTTTGTGAAATAGAGCCTGGTAGTATTTTGACAGAACAGGGCATAGCAAATATGCTTGATGTTGGACGTACGCCTGTAAGAGAAGCATTATTGTTGCTTTCAAAACGTTATTTGGTGAATATATCAAAAGCAGGAATAATGGTTCCACAAATGAATGCTTCTTTACAAATGCAACTTTTGGAAGTAAGAAGAGTTATTTTGAAACTTTGTATAGAATGTGCTATAAAAAGACTTACTGAGGATGATAAAAAAGCTATAAATGAACTTTTAAATGAAATTGAAAATTATGATGAAATAAATTTTTTATCATGGCTTGATAAAAGACAAGATGTATTAGCTAAAGCTTCTAAAAATTATTTTATTTACGAAGAATTGAGAAACGTGCAAGGGATTTCAAGGAGATTTTGGTATCGCTATGCTCAAAATAGTCAACATGATATTGTAAAAGAAAAACACAAGAATATATTAAAAGCTGTGTATCAAAAAAACACAGAAAAAGCTTTGGAGTATGTTGATGACATTATTGATTATTTTGAGAATTTTGTTAAACAATATTTGATTTGATATAATCATATAAATAAGTATATATTCAATTTTACAACTAAAACTACCTTACTAACTTATTTGATGTTTTAATCATAGGGATATCTTTTAAATATATTTACCAATATTCACATATTTACATGTTTTTTCAAGGTAAGAAAATATATAATATATTTATTGTCGGCATTAAGTATTTATTAAGTTTTTTTCCTATAGACTTGAAAATATAACAATACAAAAAGGAGTTGTATGTCAAGTAAAATAGCGGTTAAAACAAAATTATTCCCCTCAAAATCTCCATTAGAATGGGCGGTTGTATCAAATAATATTTTATATACAGCACAAATTCCTATTGATAAAAATGGAGAGGTTGTTACTGGTGGTATAGAAGCGCAAACCAAACAAGTTTTTTCAAATCTTATTCATACTTTAGAATGTACTGGTTCTAAATTAGATGATGTGTTACAGATTTTAATTTATGTTACAAAAAGAGAAGATTTAAAATTTGTAAATTCGATATATTCAACCTATTTCAATACAGTTTATCCAAATAGAGCTGCATTTATTGTTTCTGGTTTGGCTAGAGAAGAAATGCTGGTTGAATTTGTAGTTTATGCGCAAACTCATAATTAAAATTATAAAGGAGATAAAATGTTAGATTGTACTAAGGGTTTATATATTAATGGTCAATGGGTAGAGGGTGTTAATACTATAAAAAATATTAATCCATCTGATATTGATAATGATCTAGGGGATGTAGCACAGGCTGATAAAAAACAAGTAGAGCTAGCTATTGATGCTGCTAAAGAGGCTCAAGTTTCTTGGGAAAAAACTCCTTTAGAAGAAAAGGCAAATTTGCTTTATAAAATCGGTGAATCTTTAATGAATAGAAGCGATGAGATTGGAAAAATTATATCCTTAGAAGAAGGAAAAACAAAAATAGAAGGAAAAGGAGAAGTGTTTAGATCAGGTCAATTTTTTCAATATTATGCAGCTGAAGTATTAAGACAAATTGGGGAAAATGCAGCGTCTGTAAGAAGTGGTGTTGATGTTGAGATTACAAGAGAGGCTGTTGGTGTTGTTGGTATTATTTCTCCTTGGAATTTCCCTATCGCAACAGCTTCTTGGAAAATAGCTCCTGCTCTTTGTTTTGGTAATAGTATAGTATGGAAACCAGCTAATACCACTCCAGCTTCTGCTGTAGCTTTAGCTGAGATTATTCATGAGCATGGATTGCCAAGTGGTGTATTTAATTTAGTTTTAGGTAGTGGTGGGGAAGTTGGTGAGACTATTATTAATTCTAGAAATATCAACGCACTTTCTTTTACTGGATCTGTTGATGTTGGTAGAAAAATAGCACGTGCTACGGCTGCAAATTTTGTTAAATGTCAATTAGAAATGGGTAGTAAAAATGCCTTAGTTATTATGGATGATGCAGATCTTGATCTTGCTGTTGAGTGTGCTATTGCAGGAGCTTTTTCAGGTACTGGACAAAAATGCACAGCAAGTTCTCGTTTGATTGTTATGGAAAGTATTCACGATGCTTTTGTTGAGAAAATGGTTTCTAGAATGAAAACATTAAAGGTTGGCCATTGCTTAGATGATGGAATTTTTATGGGACCAGTAGCCGATAATAAACAATTTGAATCTAATTTCAAATGGGTTCAAAGAGCTAAAGATCTTGGAGCGGAATTGGTATTTGGTGGTGAAAAATTATCACTTGATAAAAATGGTTACTATATGTCTCCTACTTTATTTATTAATACTAAAAATGATTGGGATGTTAATCAGGAAGAAATTTTTGCTCCATTAGCATGTGTGATTAAAGCAAAAGATTTACAAGAAGCTGTTGCGCTTAATAATGGTACTCGTTTTGGATTGACTTCAGGGATTGTAACATCAAGTTTAAAAAATGCAAACATATTTAAAAAAGAAGCAAAAAGTGGTTGTGTTATGATTAATCTTCCTACAGCTGGAACAGATTATCATGTACCTTTTGGAGGCAGAAAAGAATCTAGCTTTGGTCCAAGAGAGCAAGGTTCTTATGCGAAGGAATTTTACACAGTTGTAAAAACAACTTATGTAAAAGCTTATTAAATGTTGTTTACAAAAAGGAGGTGGTTATGTTTGGGAAAGATATCATTATAGATGGTTTGCAATATTGCAAATGGGATAAAGAATATTTTAAATTTTTAAAATCAAGTGGTGTTAGTGCTGTGCATGTTACTTTAGTATATCATGAAAATGCTAGAGAAACACTCACTAGATTTGCCCAGTGGCATAGATTTTTTGAAGAATTTAATGAATATATATTGCCTGTTTTTTCAAGCGAAGATATTTTAAAAGCAAAAGCTCAAAATAAGGTAGGGATTTTTTTTGGAGCGCAAAATTGCTCTTTGATTGATGATGAAATAGGGTTAATATCTGTTATGAGACAGCTTGGTTTGTTGATTATGCAGCTAACTTATAATAATCAAAGCTTATTGGCTACTGGTTGTTATGAAAAAAACGACAGTGGTATTACTCGCTTTGGCAAACAAGCGATTGAAGAAATGAATAGGGTTGGTATGATTGTTGATATGTCTCATAGTAGTGATAAATCAACATTGGAAGCTATTGACATATCGTCTCGCCCTATATGTATATCTCATGCTAATCCTAAATTTGCGCACAATGGATTGCGAAATAAAAGCGATGAGGTGATAAAAGCTTTAGCTAAGAGAAAAGGTTTGATAGGTTTGTCTTTATATCCTTTTCATTTGCCAAATGGAAGCGATTGTACATTGGATGATTTTTGTAAAATGAGTGCTGATTTGGCAGATATGATAGGGGTTGATCATATAGGTATAGGAAGTGATTTATGTTTAAATCAACCATTAGATGTATTAGAATGGATGCGCAATGGTAGATGGTCTAAGATAAAAGATTATGGCGAAGGTAGTGCTACTAATTCCACATGGCCTAAAAATGTGTCTTGGTTTAATGATTCTAGTGGCTTATATAATATCTATAAAGGATTGATTAATTATGGGTTTTCTGAGAATGATGTAAAAAAAATCATGGGTCTTAATTGGCTTTATTTTTTACAAGATGGCTTAAAAGCTCAAGCTTGCTAAGGAGTTAAAATGTTAAACAGTGCTCCTAAAAACAATACTCGTATTGATAAGTTGACTTTAATTTGTAGTAGTGGATTTTTGATGATATTTGTTGTAATAGCTTTAATTGATTCAAAGTTACTTAGTGCGATCGTTGAGTTTGGTTTTAATGTCTCAGCAAAATACTTTGGTGCTTATTGGCAAATTTTACTACTTTTGACTTTTATTATTGGGATCGGGCTTAGTTGGGGAAGAACAGGCGGCGTAGTTTTGGGTAATATTAAAAATCCTGAAATGAGTACATTTCAATGGATATCTATTATTATGTGTACTTTACTTGCAGGCGGAGGTGTTTTTTGGGCTGCTGGAGAGCCTATAGCTCATTTTGTTTCTCCATCTCCTGTATTTGGAAATACTAGTAATATTTTTCAAAAAATCACAGAAGCTCTAGCGCAATCTTACATGCATTGGAGTTTTTTATCTTGGGCTGTTTCTGGAACTATTACCACAATAGTGCTAATGTATTTACACTATGAAAAAGGCCTTCCTTTAAGACCTAGAACTATTCTTTATCCTATTTTTGGTGATAAAGTTATACACGGATGGATTGGTTCTTTAATAGATGCTTTTTGTATTGTGGCTGTTGCTGCTGGTACTATAGGACCTATAGGATTTTTAGGTTTACAAATTTCTTATGCACTAAATATGATTTTTCAAATACCAGATAATATAATCACTCAAATGAGTATTATTATTTTGGCTATTTTAGTTTATACTATATCTTCGCTTAGGGGTTTAGCAAAAGGCATTCAAATTCTTAGTAAATGGAATGTTATTTTAGCTGTAGGTTTGATGTTTTTTATTTTTATTTTTGGTCCTACAAAATTTATTTTGGATGTTTATGTTCAAGGTGTTGGAACTTTGATACAAAATTTTATACCTATGGCTACTTATAGAGAAGATACTGTTTGGCTTGCATCTTGGACTTTGTTTTTTTGGGGGTGGTTTTTAGGATATGGTCCAGTATTGGCTATCTTTATTGCTAGAATTTCAAGAGGTAGGACTTTAAGAGAGCTTATTATAGCTGTAAGTATTTGCGCACCAATTATTACAATGTTTTGGTTTACTATTGTTGGTGGAACAGGATTATATTTTGAGATTGAAAATCCAGGCAGCATAAGCTCTGCTTTTAAAGGTTTTAATATACCTGCTGCGTTAATAGCAATAACACAGTCATTGCCATTGTCAACATTTATTTCAGCATTATTTTTGATATTGGCAGCTATTTTTATTATTACAACTGGTGATTCTATGACTTATACTATGAGTGTTATTGTTAGTGGGAACACTGAACCTAGTAAACTTCTTAGAGCTTTTTGGGGAATTTTAATGGGGGTATTGGCAATTATTTTAATATCTATCGGACAGGGAGGAATTTCGGCTTTACAATCATTTATAGTAATTACTGCTGTGCCTGTTTCATTTATATTATTACCAACCTTATGGAACTCTATACAGATTGCAATTAAAATGGCAGATGAGCAAAATTTACGTTAATACAAAAAAGGAGACAAAATGAAAAATGATATGAAATTAAGAAGTCCACAAGAAGTCATGTCTTTAGAAAGACTAGGCTCTATGCACTCATCTAGACTTAGTTTTACTAGAACTTTGATGAGGAAAATTGCTCAAGAAAAATGGGTATTAAAAAATATTTTATGGGATTTAGATGATAAAGGATTTGGTGATGTAATATATCAAGTTAGAACACCTCATGGAATATATCATCTTGTTATATTTGCTAATTATATAAAAGATGAAGAAAGAAATGATAGGGTTATAGCAAATAAGTGGGATGTTACTTTTACTTTTGTAAATGGAGAGATTGATAGTGGGTTATTGACTGTTTTAAAAGAAAATGTTCCACTGCAAGAAGCTGGTAGAAATTTTAACAATGCTTTTGTTTTAGCAAGGGCTAATAAAAGTGTAAGAATTTTTGAATATATTGTTAATTCTTTAGCTAATGGAAAACAACCTGATTTAGATGAACTAGCTAAAGTTGGTTATATATTAAGAACCACAGCTGTATATGGAAGTGGAAAATTTGGAATTTCTGATTTTGATAATCTGCAAAAAAATGGAGATTTTTCTCAGTCATTTTCTGCTGAAATGTGCGCTGTTTATATTGTAAGGCAATTTAGTTTAGATTGGGTAAATTATATAGCCAAACAGCGTGGTGGAGATAAAGCTGTAGAACTTGATAGAGATATTCAAAGATATTTAGGTGTGGGAAATGCTACTGGACTTGGTATGGCTCCTTATTTGATTAAACACCCAAAAGTTGTTGATAATTGGCTTTATCAAAGAGAATTAGCTTTGTCAAAAGTTATGCAACAAAAGCTTGATATGAGTAAGGCTAAAGAATTGATTGATTATTTAAAAAGAGCAAGTTTACATCTTAAAGAAATAACAACAATAGATTCAAGGCAAGATAATTTAAACAAAATAGCTTCAAGTGAGCTTTCTTATATAGTAAAAGAAATAAAAACAAAAATAAATGCTTCTATGGTTATTGAGGAATTTGTAGAATATACAAAAAAATATTCTTTGGAAGCACAAGAAATCGTACTTTCGTGTTTATTAGAACTGTATCCTGAATTAGTTGATATACACGATAAAATGATGACAATCGATGAAACTCCATTAGAACTTACTGGTGTTAAAATTTCTGAAATTAAAAATGTAATAGAGAAAAAATATGATTGGGCTTTAGGTATTAATTTTGAAAATCCTGAAAATAATTATTGGTTTTGGTATATATCTGAAGAAAAAGAAGAGCCTAGGCTTGGAGTAAGAGGTATTGATAATGGGGATGAACTAGAACAACCTTTAGATATTGCTAGGCAAGTGGTTAAATTTTACAATGTTTTAAAAAATCAGGATGATTATTTACATATAAGTAAATTTTTATTAGAAAACCCTTGTTTTACATCTATAGCTAGAAGAGTTTGGACTATGGGAAATTGTGTAATGGGTGATATAAGGGCTAATGTTTTAGCAAAAGACTTTTTGCCTATGCATCTTTTAAGAGCTAAATTGTCTATGTTTGGTGCAACAAAGTATGATCCAAGATCAGATAGATGGGTTCAAGTGACATTGTTTCAGAATGCACCTTTAATGGATGAAATTCATGCTAATGAGTGGATGTTTCCATTATTGCCAAAAAATAAGCATAGTGTTTGTGATTTATCTAATAATAATGTTTATGTTTCCAAAAACGAACTTAAAGCTGCTTGTATTAAAGCTTATAATGGATTAAAATTAAATCTTGGAGAAGCTGATTTAATTGCATCTATGGTTATTGACATGCAAATGGCTGGATTAAATGGATTGTCAAATTTTCTTAAAGCTGCGCCTTATTTAAAAAGCGACAATTTAGATATAACATTAAATATTACAAATGAGTATTTAAGTGTTGATCTTAATCATCATAGCATATTATGTCATATTCAAATTATTATTGCGTATGCGCTTGATTTTTTAAATCAATATAATTCTTTAAATATAAAAATTTCAAAATGTTATAATAGGTGTTTTGTGTATTCTCAGTTAAAAAGATTATCAAATAAAAATTTATATGTTAAAGCTTATTGGTATGACATAAAGCAATCTCAGTATGTGGAATACTTTATAAAAAATAATGAAGATTTTCCAGATATTTTAATGAAAAATATACCTTGTGATTTAGATGAAAGAGCGCTTTATATTGAAATTTCTAAAAATCCTTTAATCAGAAATGATGAGAACGTAAGTATTTCTCATGATATTATTGAAAAAAATTACGAAGAGAGTGTTCAAAAAGGCATCTTGTTACAAAAGAAAGAATGGGAGGAACTGTTGAAATATACAAAAGGAATTATGGTTCAATCTAGTGAGCAATCAAGAAAAGATGCTGGAGGTGTGGTTGAATCCTGATGTTTATGATATTGCAATATAATTATATTGCAATATCATGATATAGGAGTTAAAATTGAATTTAAAAAATATTTTTTTGATTGTTTGTTGTACGCTCAGTTTTGCTATAAATGCAAATGCGTTAAGTGAGGGTAAAGAGTATATTACTTTAAAAACACCTATCCCAAATGCACAAAATTCTCTAATAGAGGTATTTTCTTATCGTTGTATTCATTGTTACACTCATCATCAATTTCACACTTTAGCAAAGGTTAAAGAGGTTTTGCCAAATTTAAAATATGATCTTTTTTCGGTAAGTTCTATGAGTGAGTATGGTGGGGCTTTAAATGAGATGTTTGCTTTAGCTTCTTTTAAAGAAAAATCCTTAGGTTTGGATGTTGCTAGCGAAAAAAGTCTTACCTATAAGCTTGCTGATGTGTATTTTATAAGTCATTTTGAGCAAAAGTTAAATTTAAATAATCTTGATTTGTTTTATAAAATAGGTTTAAATGCTATCGGTTCTAGCAAAGAAGAATTGCAAAAATTTTTACAAACCAAAGAAGCCAAAGAGCTTTTAGCTGCTTATGATGTGGCTAATGAAATTTCAAGAAATTATGGCACACCTGCTTTTGTAGTAAATGGTAAATATCAAATCAATCCTGAATACATTACTTCTTTAGAAGAACTAATCCGTATAGTTAAAGAACTTTCAGTTAAATAATGCCTTTATTTTAAAGGTGTTATTGATCTTATAAAGGATAAGCATGAAAATTAAAAAAATCATCAGCTTAAGCTTGCTAGCTAGCATGGTTTTAGCGCCAAATTTAGCTTTAGCTGTAGGTGGAGTAAGCGGAGCTAAGATAGACTATCAAGTGCAAGGAAAAATTGGAGCTATAAAGCTCAATCCTTATGGTTTATCCCCGCTTAGTGCTGTGATTGTAGATGGAGGATATGAGTTAAGTGATGTGAGTGTGACTATAGTTCCAAAGCCAAATGGACAAACTATATCTTATAAGGTAAGTTCTAATAAAATTAAAACTTATGGAGGAATTCCTATTTTTGGACTTTATCCATCGTATTTAAACACAGTAAAAGTAAGCTATACTAAAAGTGCTTTTGGAAAAAGTGAAAAAGTAATAGATGAGGTATATAAAATAGCAACAGGTGGGGTAAATATAGAGCCAAGTGGAAGTCTTATGCAAAGAGGTGTGCCTTTTGAAAAAGTGGAAGTACTTAAAGTAGATAAAGAATTTGAAGATAGATTATATCTAGTAAATAATACTCCAGGAAAATACAGCGCAAAAAGCTCTCAAGCTATATGGAATAATCCAAGTGGTGGTGCTTTAGAATGGGATGAGGCTTCTAATGCCTTCATTGTCGATACAAAGGGTGAAATTCGTTGGTATTTAGATAATGATAAGCTAATGGATAAAAATAATATTTATAATCGTGGTATTATGATGGGCTTTAGGCAAAACTCAGATGGGGCATTAAGCTTTGGGTTTGGTCAAAGATATGTAAAATATGATTTAATGGGTAGAGAAATTTTTAACCGCATTTTACCTTCTTCTTATATAGATTTTTCTCACTCTATGAGTCAAATGCCAAATGGTAATTATCTTTTAAGAGTAGCTTTGGCTAATGTTAAGCGTCCTGATGGTAAAAATGTGCGCTCAGTGCGTGATGTGATAGTAGAAGTTGATAAAAATGGCAATGTGGTAGATGAGTGGAGGCTTTTTGAAATTTTAGATCCATATAGAGCTAATATTATCAAAGTTTTAGATCAAGGTGCGGTTTGTTTAAATGTAGATGTTTCAAAAGCGGGTAAAACTCTAAGCAATGAAGAATTAGCTAAAATGGATACAAGTGAAATTTTTGGGGATATAGCAGGCACTGGAGTAGGGCGTAACTGGGCTCATGTAAATAGTGTAGATTATGATCCAAGTGATGATAGCATTATCATTTCAAGTCGTCATCAAAGCGCTATTATAAAAATCGGCCGTGATAAAAAAGTAAAATGGATATTAGGAGCGCATAAGGGCTGGGGAGAAAAGTATAAAAAAGCACTTTTACAACCTATTGATAAAAATGGCAAAAATATAATTTGTGAAGATGATTATAGTAAATGTCCTGGTTATAAAAATATGGAAGGTGGCTTTGATTTTATATGGACACAACACACTGCTTTTAGAATAGATGAAAAATCTAATAAAAGATATATTTACATTACAGCTTTTGATAATGGCGATGCAAGAGCTATAACACAACCTGCTTTTGCTTCGATGAAATATTCAAGAGCGGTTGTATATAAAATAGATCAAAAAAATAAAACCGTAGAGCAAATTTGGGAATATGGCAAACAAAGAGGTAATAAATGGTTTTCGCCTATTACTTCTTTAGTTGAGTATTATAAAGATAAAAATTCTATTATGGTTTATAGTGCTAGTGCTGGTATGGCTTTTGATTTAAGCAAGGGTGTTGCTATAGGAGAACCAAAACCTGAAATAGATGAGTTTAAATGGGGAGCTAAAGAACCTTCAGTACAAATTCGCTTTAGTGGAGCAAGTACTGGTTATCAGGCTATGCCTATTGATTTAGAAAAAGCATTTAAATAAAAAAGGGCTTTAAAACAAGCCCTTTGATTTTATAAATATCCTGCACCTAAAGCTAAGAAATAACCCACTATACAAGAAACAATTACACCAATTAAACCTGGTAAGATAAAGCTGTGATTGATGACGAATTTACCTATTTTTGTAGTACCTGATCTATCAAATTGTATAGTTGCAAGATCGCTTGGATAGGTTGGTAAAATATAATATCCATAGCAAGCTGCTGCAAAAGCAATGATAATACCTGGTTCAACACCAATTCCTAATGCAAGTGGCACAAAAGCTGCAATTGCTGCTGCTTGAGAATTAACAAATTTAGAAATTAATAAAAGCATAACTGCATAAGTCCAAGGGTGTTCTATAACAATATTTCCTAAAGATTCTTTCATCATAGGAGTGTGTACTGCAAACATAGTATCTGCCATCCAAGAAATTCCAAAAACAGCTACTAAAGCTATCATACCTGATTTAAAAATTTCATTTTTTGCAATTTTGCTTGCATCAAGCTTAGTAAAGATGATAAGTGCTGCACCTGCTAAAAGCATAAACATTTGAATTACTGCAACCATATTCATAGGTTTAGTAACGCCTTTTGAGGTAAATTGTGGTCTAAGTTCTGGGAAGGCTCCAAGTATAGCCACTATTGCAATAGCACCTAAGAAAATCCACATAGCTACCCATTGAATAGTTGGAAGTTTTTGTCCAAGAAGAGTTTTGCTATCACCATAGATGTATTCTCTTTGTTCTGGATCTTTAATTCTAGCTTGAAATTCTTCATCTTTATCAAGATCTTTTCCTCTAAACCAAGAAAAAATTCCTATAGCTAAAACGCCCACTAAAGTAGAAGGTATAGTAATAGCAAGTAAATCTACATAGCCATCAAATCCTGCTAAAGGATGTTTGTTGATTTCTGGATTTAAAAGTAATGCGGTTAAACTTACAACAGCAACTGAAACAGGACTTGCTATAACTCCAAGTTGAGAAGAAATGCTAGAAGCAGCCATTGGTCTTTCTGGGCGTATGCCATTTTTAATAGCAATGTCATAAATAATAGGCATCATAGTATAAACAACATGTCCGGTTCCACAAAGCATGGTCAGAAAGCAAGTTACAAAAGGAGCTAAGATGGTTAAAAATTTAGGATTTTTTCTTAAAACTCTTTCTGCAATTTGCAACATTACATCTAAACCACCACTAGCTTGTAAAGTTGCGCTAGCAACAACAACAGCTAAGATGGTAAGCATAACATCAATAGAAGGTTTTCCAGGTGCTACAGCAAAACCAAAACTTAAAACTAATAAACCTATACCGCCTAACAAACCTAGAGCGATACCACCTTTTTTTGCCCCATAAAAAAGACAAATGAGAACTACGGCTAGTTGGATACTAAATTGAGTGCCTTCGCTAAGGCTAGTTAGCATTTCCATACTCTCTCCTTGTTTTTAAAATATGCGAGAGTATAGTGTAAGTTTTATTAATAGTAAATAAAATTTTTTCTTATTTAAATAAATATTTACCAATATTTTGAATTTGTTTGTCAAAATATTGGTTTTTTGCTTATTGGTAATTTTTTAAGATAGTAAAAAGAATTTTGCTGATTTTTTCAATAGAAGCTATTTCACATTTTTCATCTGTTGAGTGGGGGCTATGGATATTTGGGCCTATGGAGCAACATTCTAGTGGTTGTTTTTCACTTATAATACCACATTCTAAACCAGCATGTATAGTATAAAGCTTGGCGTTTGGATTTTCTTTTTTGAAATAACTTAGAATTTCTTCTCCGAAATTAGTATCTTTGTTGACCCAAGGCGGATAAAAATTTGCACTTGAAACTTCACAATTTTGCATTTTAAAATAAGTTAAGGTTTCAAATTCTATATTTTTAAGCTCTTGTAAATCATTCGACCTTGCAAAAAGTTCAAAATGAAATTTACCTTCTTTTTCATAAGCTAATGAAAGATTGATACTTGTTTGGACTAAATTTAATTGATGATTAAAAGTTCTAACACCTTGTGCAAAAGCATTGATAAGATTTAAAATGATTTGAGAATTTTTATAATATGTCCTTTTGATTTTACCTATATAATTCACTTTAAAATGATTATTTTCTTTTGGGGGATTTTTAAAAAATGCTATGATTTTAGCATGTTTTGGTATAGAGTTGATTCTCTCACCTGCGTTAAATTCGCAAAGCTCACCTTGGTTTTGAGTGATAAAATAACTTGCTTCTTTAATAGAAGATTTAATATTTTTAACAATATCAATCCCTGAATGCCCGCCTTTAAAATCAATTGCTTCTATTTCATAGCATTCACCTTCTTTTTCGTCTATTTCTAAGTTTAAACTAGCAAAAATATCCACACCGCCAGCACAACCTATAACAACTTCATCATCACTCTCATGATCTAAATTTAATAGTTTGTTTGAAATCAAAGCATGTGTAAGATTATTTGCTCCACAAAGGCCAACTTCCTCATCATTAGTAAAAAGACATTCGATATTTTCAAAGTCTTTTAAAGCTTGCATCATTAATGATACTCCTATGCCATTATCTGCACCCAAGCTCGAGTTTTTGGCCTTTAAATATCCATTTTCTTCATACATTTGTATATTAGGAGCCTCTCCCATGCAAACCATATCATAATGACTTTGTAAACAAATTTTAGGTTTTCCTTTATATGCATGGATATTACCCGCTTTATCAACGTTTACTCGGCAATTTTGACTTTTGGCAAAATCAATAAGAAAATTTTTTAATTCTTCAGTATGGAAACTACAATGAGGTATTTGAGTAATTTGTTTAAAATTTTGTATAATTTCTTGCATAAAATCTCCTTTTTGTTGTAATTATGGCATATTTTTATATAGATGAGGTTTAAATGAAAATTTCTAAAAAGCAAATTAAATTACTAATAACTTTACTAAAAGATCCAAAGAAATTTTTAATTGCACTTTTTTTATTTGCTTTTGCTTATATTTTAAATTATGATAGTGGCTCATACATTAATGCTAAAGTAAGTCGTGTAGTAGATGGGGATACTATTGAGGCTAAATTTGAAGATGAAAAACTTAAAATTAGACTTTTTGGTATAGATGCACCTGAAAGTGATCAAGCTTATGGAAAGATGGCTGCGCAATTTTTAAATGCAATTGTCTTGAATAAAGAAGTGGTTTTGAATGTAAAAGATGAGGATAAATATGGTAGAATTTTAGCCATTGTGTATTTAAATGATAAAGATATCAATCAAGTTATGGTTAAAAATGGTTTTGCTTGGGCTTATGAACATTATAGTGATTTATATGTAAATGAGCAAAATTATGCCAAAGAAAATAAAAAAGGCTTATGGGTAGATGAAAATCCTATAGAGCCTTACAAATGGCGTAAACAAATAAGATTAAAATAGGAAAAGAGATGTTTAAAAAAATATTTTTCATTGGATTTTTAGCATTATTTTTTGGTGGTTGTTTTGCAAATGAAAGAGGAATTTCAAACCGCTTTTATGATGATTGTAAAGAATATTATGATGCAAGCGGGACTTACCATAAAGAATGCTCAAAGAATTGGGTGGATTTACCTTTAACTCCCGATTCCTTTTAAAACAGCATTTAATTCCTCTGGAGTAGCATCTTGCTTGGAGGTTTCTTGTTGGTTTTGACTGCTAGAGCTTGTGCTTTGACTTTGTTTTAATTTAAATATATGATCATCTGTGGTGATTACTTGAAAAGATGCATCGAAAATTTTAATATCATTTACAAAGCCAACTACTTTAACCTCTCTTTTTCTTGAATCATCGCTAAATAGAGCGCTTGCTTCAAGATTTAAAACATCTCCAACTTTTAAAGGCGCATAAAAAAAGCTTCTTGAGCCTATTAAGACGCTAAATTCTTTATTGATTGCAGCTTGAGCTATATAATTTGCCGCGTTAAATACAAAACCACTATGCACTAATCCTAGCTCATCTACTGCCATATCATGGGTTGTGATTAAGATACCTTTAGCAAAGTTTTTTTCTATATGAGAAATGCTTCCTGCTAAAGCATTATTTATCCCTGGACAAGTGATAAGTTCTGATTTAATGCGATTTAATTCTTCAGGGTCTATTAGCTCTTCTATAGTAACAGCACTTACTGTTCTTGCCATTTTTACACCTTTAATTTAACATAAACTCTTTTTGGTGCTTCATAGCCTTCACAAGTTAAATTTGAGTCATTTTCGTCTAAAAATTGATCTAAAGAATAAGAATCAATCCATTGCGTTTTTCTTTGTTCTTCAAAATCAGTTTGTTTAGTTGCTATAACTTCAAATTCACTAAATCCAGCTCTATAACACCAATTTCTTAAACCCAATATCGACGGAATGAAAAAAATATTTGGTATTTTTGAATAAGTTTTTTGAGGGATAAGTGCAATTTCTCTTTCATCTTCTATATACATAGTATCTAAAAAGACTATACCATCTTTATTTAAAGATTGCTTGAGTTGTTTTAGCATGGCTATAGGATCACTGCGATGATAAATTACGCCAAGACAAAAAATCACATCAAATTTTATGCCATAATTTGGTACATCAGCCACGCCTAAAAGCTCATATTGTATAGGAGTTTTTGCAATAGAGTTTAAAAGTAAAAATTGCAAATAATACTTAATAGAAGGATCAAAACCTATGAGTTTTGAAGGATTAAATTCAAGCATTTTAAACATATAATAACCATTATTACAACCAATATCCGCAACCACTTTGCCTTTGATTTCTTGCATATAAGGCTTTAATATGTTAAATTTAATAAAACTTTGCCACTCTGTATCTATGAACAAATCATTGATTTTAAAAGGTCCTTTGCGCCAAGGTTTTAATTCTAAGGCAATGTCCTTAATCTCATTATCTAAACTTTTATCGCAAAAAATATCAAAACTTTCGTTTATAAGATAATTTGAGTTTTGAACTTTTGTGCCAAGTTTTTGAATTTTTTCATATAAAGGATGTTTTAAAACTTGCTTTAATAAAGCATTATCTTGCATATTTTTCCTTAAAAAACTCCCTTATTTGGGAGTTTTATTATTGAAGTAGGCTTGCTAGTTTAGTTTGTAGCATTACATTTGAGTGAGCATTTGCAAATAAAAATGCATTTTCTTTTAGGTAATTTGCATTAAAATCATTAATATTTTGCGCTAAGTCATTATTTTGCAATTTACTTTCAGCTTCTTTAGTGTTAATGCTAGTTTGCAAAGATGAGTTGATATTAGAATGGATAGCATTAATCCCAGCACCAATATCTGCGCGTAAAGAACCTACTTGATCTTGAAAATCGCGAATTCCATCTTGGTTTTCAAGGCTTAAGTTTGCCGTGCTTGGTTGATTTAAATTGATACTTTCAACCCCAGATCCAACAACAAAATCCATACTTTGGAAAACATTTTTTCCATTAAAAGTTGCATTTGAAAATGCATCATTGATTGAGCTGATGAGTTTATTTGCTTCGGTATTTAGCATACTTTTTTGTCTATCATTTAATGCAGCACTATTTGAGCGTACTGAAAGTTCATTAAGTCTATCTGCAGTAGCTGAGATATTATTTAGCGCTGAGTCTGCAATTTGCAAAACACCCACTGAGTCATAAGCGTTTAAAATACCTTGATCTATAGTGCTATACTGACTTCTTAAAGAATCAGCTATGGCTAAATTTGCCCCATCACTCCCGTCTATAGCACGCATTGTGGCTATATTTTCTAAAGCTTTTTCTTGGCTTTTTTGAGCTTGATTTAAGTAATGGTTTTGTTGAGTTGTTCCTATGTCGCCTATTTTCATCTTTGACTCCTTTTAAAGACTTATTTTATTATATCATTTTTTTGTTTTAAAATTTAAAAAAAATAAAATTACTTGTGATAACATGATAATTTTCATCACAACTTCACTTGCACCATGAATTTTTATAAATTCTTGAGTCTTAGTTGCTTCTTCTCCTAAGTTTTGTGCTTCTAAAACATAAGCAGTGAAGTAAAATACAAAAAGCAAACTTAGTGCCAAAATGATTAAAGAAAGCATGAATTTTGAAAAATTTATTTTAAAAGTTAAATTTTTATCCTTAAATGAGAAAATTTCCATTAAAACAGATAAAACACTCACACCTAGTAAAACATAACCAAATTGCACAAAAATGTGTGTCATTAAAAGTCCACTTTGAAAATGAGTTAAAACTCCTTCGCCTATGAATTTAGCAGGATAAAATATAGTCGGAGCTAAAAGTACGCCTATGCTAATTTCAATCCCAATTAAACTTGCTAGTAAAAATAAATATATTGATTTCATTATTTTCTCCTATAAAAAGATAATTATAGTCTAATTTTTTAAATTCCACGCAACAAAGGCTCTATCAAATCCATTATAATCTTGATAAAAAGTAGCTTTAAAATCATTTTCTTCTAAAATTTTATTTAAAATTGCTTTTTGATCATAACCAAATTCACATGCTAAGACTTTTGTGTTATGATTTTTGGCAAAAAGGATAATTTTATGTAAAATTTCCCAACCTTTATCCCCGCCAAATAAAGCATTATGCGGTTCATTTTGCACCCATTTATCTAAAGGATAGTCATTTTTAATATAAGGTGGATTGGAAAAAATAAAGTCAAAATTTCCTTGCATATTTTTAAAATCACAAAGTTGAAAATCAATTAAATTTGAAACATTATGAAAATCTGCATTTTTTTTAGCAAGTTCCAATGCTTTTGGATTGATATCGCAAGCTTGTATAAAAATTTGCTTTAACTTTGCTAGAGAGATGCTTAAAATTCCACTCCCAAAGCCAATTTCAAGTATATTTTTAAAAGAGTTATGATCTAAAATTTCTAAGCATCTTTCAAGTAATATTTCACTATCAAAACGCGGTATTAAAACCCCTTTTTCAATAAAAAAATCTAAACCATAAAACTGTGTTTTTTGAAATAAATACTCAAAAGGCTCGCCATTTAAAAATTTATCTACGTATTCTAAAAAAACTTTTTCATTGATTTGAAATTCAGGATTTAAAAAAATCCAAGCCTTATCTTTTTGTAAAAGCTCACAAAGAATAAAAAGTATATATTCTTTGTGAGTAGAATCTTTTGCGTAAGCTTGCTTTAAGGCCTGTTTGATTGAAATCATTGCAAAGCTTTGATTCTATCGTAAATACAAGGATGACTTAGATGAAAGAAAGTATAAATTTTACTTGTTTTAACAAAGGCTTTATTTTCTTTTGCTAAGGCTATGAGGGCATTTTTCATATCTTCTTTAGAGCTTAGTTTTGCTCCATGTAAGTCAGCATTAAATTCATTTTTTTGACTCATTTTATTAAGTAGCGGGGAGATAATAAAAGTAAAAATATTTCCAAAAATCAATAAAAGCGCAAAAACTCCAGCATTTACTCCATCTAAATGACTTTCAATATAAAAAAAGCTTGGTAAATGTGCAAAGATAAAAAATAAAGCAAAAAGCATCAAAGCACTAGAAAATAACATTTTTAGTAAATCTTTATGCACAAAATGTCCTAGCTCATGACCTAAAACAGCAATGAGTTCTTTTTCTTTTAAAGCATTTAAAAGTGTATCAAAAAGCACCACTCTTTTGCTTTTAAATAAACCGCCAAAATAAGCATTTAATCTTTTATCCCTTTTACTTGCATCAATAACATAAACACCATTTGCACTAAAGCCACATTTTTGCATTAAATTGGTGATTTTTTCTAATAAATTTTCATCTTCGAGTTTTTTCATTTTATTAAACATAGGTGCAATAAGTGTAGGGTAGATGAGATTTATAATAAGTATGATTATAAAGCTTAAAGCAAAAGCAACGATCCACCAGTATGTGCTAAAAAATTCAAAGCAAAATACTAAAGCATAGATGATTAAAAAGCCAAAAATAAGCATTAGGGCTAAAGATTTAATGTTGTCTTTAATAAAAAGTACTAAAGTCATATTTGAAAATCCGTGTTTTTTATCTTTTATAAAGCTTTCGTAATAACTAAGTGGTAAATTTAAAATACTAATAATCAATGAAAATGCAAGTAAAAATAAAGTATTTTCTAAAGTAGAATTTTCTTTTATAAAAATTTCTTTTAAATACAAAAAACCAAAGCCAATCCAAGAAATATTAATTATCAGATTATAAAGATTAGAAAAGATTTTGTATTTTTCATTTTCTATAGCGATATTTGCAGCATTTTTATAATCATGCTCATTTAAAATAATTGCTTGCTTTTCTCTTTCTTTTTTTAAAAATGCAATTTGCATATAAGATATAAAAACCAAAAAGGCCGTGTAAATACATAAAATAGATATTAAAGTCATAGTTTTTCCTTAAATAAATTTGAGTAATTTTATCTTATTTAAAATATATAAAGTTAATCAGTGCTTTCACTTTTTTCCAAAACCTCAAAATAAGCTTCTTCTAAAATACTAAGTTCATTTTCTAAAGAGTTTAGCTTTTCATAAAGGGTATTTATACCTAGTTCTTGATAGATTGCAGGATTGCTTAGGGCATTTTTGATTTCTTTGATTTCTTCTTCTAATTTATGAATTTTATCAGGATATGAGTTTAAAATTTCATTTTCTTTATAGCTTAGTTTTTTACTTGATTTTTCTTTTGTTTTTACACTTGTTGTGGTATTTATTTCTAAGCTTTTAGAAAATTCTTCAAAGTCTTTATATTCTTTTTCATTTTCTAAATATTCGCTGTAAGAAAGAACTTCTATATTAATATTTGCATTATCTTCAAAAGCATAAAGTTTAGTTGCTATTTTATCAACAAAGTATCTATCATGTGATACAAGCAAAATCGCACCTTCAAAAGAAAGTAAATATTCTTCTAAAATATTAATCGTAGCTATGTCTAAATCATTTGTTGGTTCATCTAAGATTAATACATCATATTCTTTAGTAAAAAGCAAGGCTAGGGCAACTCTGTTTTTCTCGCCCCCACTTAACACACTCACACTTTGCTCTAAAAATTCTTTTGGAAATAAAAATTGTTTTAAATACCCATAAACATGCATATTTTTACCACGCACTTGAATATGATCACCACCATTTGGGCAAAAAATTTCTAAAAGTTTTTTATCGGTATTGAGTAAGCTTCTGCTTTGATCAAAATATCCTATCTTAACTTCACCTCTTTTAATTTCCCCGCTATCAAGTGGAATTTGATCAAGTAAAATCTTTAAAAAAGTAGATTTCCCACAGCCATTTTTACCTACTATGGCTATGCGTTCACCTTGTAAAATTCGTGCACTAAAGTCTTTAAAAAGTGTCTTGCCTGCTATGGATTTTGAGATATTTTTAAGTTCAAAAAGCATTTTTTTGCGGTTTTGGCTTTGAGTTTGGTTAAAATTTTTACTTGCTCTTTTGATTTCAAGTTGTAAGCGTTTGATAGCTCCTGGGTTTTTCTTAGCTTCTTCACGCATTTTAAAAATGCGTTCTTTGCGTCCTTCGTTGCGTTTAAGCCTAGCTTTGACTCCTCTTCTTAGCCATTCTTCCTCGCTTTTTAGTTGCTTAAGTAAGGTTTCATGACTTTTAGCTAAGGAGGCTAAAATAGCTGCTTTTTTTTCTAGATATTGCGTATATCCACCCTCAAAAATGCTTAGTTTTCCTGCTTCTATTTCTACGCATTTTTGAGCTATTGCATCGATAAAATATCTATCATGGGAGATGAAAATAACACACATTTTAGAAGCTTTCAATCTTTCTTCTAAAAAGCTACTCATATATACATCTAGATGGTTGGTTGGCTCATCAAGCAATAATATATCAGGATTTTTCAGCAAAAGCGTGCAAAGCCCTACACGTCTTATCTCTCCTCCGCTTAAAGAGCAAAGTGTTCTGTCTTTATATTCTAATAGTTTAAACTCTTCTAGTATTCTTTGTATTTTTTGGTCTAAATTCCATGCATCTTTTGAATCTATAAATAAACTTAATTCATCTATTTTTTTTAAATATTCTTTATTTTCAGGATCAAGAGCTAGTTTTTCGTTGTAGTTTTCAAATTCTTTTAAGGCTTGGTAAATTTCTTCAAGTTCTTTTTTGATGGCTTCGCTCACGCTTAAGGTGCTTTCAAAGCTTACTTGTTGGCTTAGCATACCTATGCTAGTGTTATTTTGTTTAATCACTCTACCGCTATCTAGTTTTAAAGTTCCCATAAGGGCTTTTAAAAAGCTTGATTTTCCTTCGCCATTTTTGCCTATAATGGCGATTTTTTCTCCTAAATTTGCGCTAAAATTTGCATTTTCTAAAACTATTTTTGTATTAAATTTCTTATTTGCATCGATTAAATCTATTAAAGCCAAATTTCTTTCCCAAATGTTTTTTGCGATTTTACTTTAAAAAGTATTAATTTTGCTTAAATAAAATTACACTATGAGAGTGTTTGTTTTTTTTACTTTATTAGTTTTATTTTTTGCTTTGGCAAATTGGTATATTTATAAAAGATTTTTAAGTAGGGTTGAATTTTTAAAACCTTATAAGAAGTTTGTATTAGCTTTTGTTTTAATAGTTTTTGCATGCGAATTAATCTTTTTTGTAAATATGCGTGGGGATTTTTTGCATGAAAAGCTTTATTATATTTTAGCTATTTTTCCTACTATTACTTGCTTTTTCTTGCTTTTTGGAGTGGTTTTTGAAATTGGTTCTTGGATTTTCTTTAACGAAAATAAAAAAGAGCAAATTTTTAGCCTTCAAAGAAGAAAGTTTTTAAAATTAATTTTTGATTCTTGGCTTATTATACTTAGCGTTAGTATGGTGTTTAAAGGCTTTGTAAATGCTATTAGTACACCTAAGGTTAATGAAGTGGATATTAAAATTAAAAATTTAAAAGAAGATTTAAACATAGCTTTGCTTTCTGATGTGCATTTGGGAAAAAATTTAGGTGAAGATTTTTTAAAAACCTTGATTGATGAGGTTAATGCTTTAAATGCTGATATAGTCATTATAGCTGGGGATTTAATCGATGCAGATATAGCTAGTATGTCTTATATTAATTTATTAGAAAATTTTAAATCAAAATATGGTACTTATTTTGTTTATGGAAATCATGAGTATTATAATGATATAAATGCAATAAGCAAAAAGCTTAAAACGCTTAAAAATTTCAAAGTTTTAGAAGATGAAAGTATTGATTTTGGGGATTTTACTTTAAGTGGGACTTTGGATTTGGCTGCTAAACGTTTGGGTTTTAAAGAAAGTAATATAGAAAAAATCAAAACTCAAATCAATCAAGAAAAAGTTAATATTTTAATCACGCATCAACCAAAATATGTAAAAACTTATGATGTGAGTGGGTTTGATTTGATTTTATCAGGACATACACACGCAGGACAAATCTTCCCTTTTTCTTTACTAGTATATCTAGAACAAGGCTTTGTGTATGGGCTTTATAAATTAAGCAAGGATTGTTTGCTTTATGTAAGCAGTGGAGCTGGTTTTTGGGGACCTGCTGTGAGATTTTTAGCTCCTAGTGAGATAGCTTTGATTAGATTAAAAGGAGAATGAGTGGGATTTAGTAATAGTACTTCAAAAATGTTTGGAATCATAGCAAAATATAAATTTCCAAAAATCATACAAAAAAACATTAATAAAGCTTATGTAAATGCTTTTAATATCAATATGAGCGAATTTAAACCTTTAGAAGAATACGAGAGTTTAAATGCTTTATTTACAAGAACTTTATTAAATGAGCGAGAATTAGAAGATGGCTTTGTAAGTCCAAGTGATGGTAAAATTTTAGAACTTGGAAGTAGTTTTCAAAATGACTTAAAAGAAAATTTAGCCTTTAGCATTAAAGGTTCAAGTTATAGTATAGAAGAGCTTTTAAAAAACTCAGCTAGCAAAGAAGAATTAGAAAATGGCATAGATTATGCAAATATTTATCTATCTCCAAAAGATTATCATCATTATCATGCACCTTGTAATATGCAAATTTTAAGTGCTACTTATATGAGTGGAGCTTTATTTAGTGTGAGTGAGGCAAAGTTAGCTAAGATTATAAACCTTTATACTAAAAATGAAAGAGTAGTTTTAAAGTGCTTAGTGGAGGGAAAATTTATACTTTGGATGGTATTTGTGGGTGCGCTAAATGTTGGTAAAATGCATTTTAGCTTTGATGCTAGCATACAAACTAATGCCGCAAATTTTGATTTTACTCATACTTATGATGGGCTTTTTGCAAAAAAAGGTCAAAGGCTTGGAAATTTTGAGCTAGGTTCAACTATAGTTTTAATTGCCCAAAAAGGGTTTTTAAAATTTAGTAAAAACGCTTATGAGCAAGTTGAATTTTCTAAGAAGATTGCGGATTTTGCTTAGTCTCATCTTCATTGGCAACTTTATATAAAAAGGCAAAAATTTCAGCCACTGCTTTATACATATTAGGTGGGATTTCATCGCCTAGATCAAGCTTACTAAGAACTTCTACTAAGTCTTTGTCTTCTTTTATGGGTATGCCATTTTCTTTAGCTAAAGAGATGATTTTAGCGGCGTTTTCACCCTTAGCATTAGCTAGAATTTTTGGTGCATTTTGATCTTCTTTGTTATAGCCTAGCGCAACGGCTTTTTTTGTTTTTTTAGCCATTTTTAAGCCCTTGTATCAAAACCCATATTAAAGTCATTGTATTCTTCTTGATTGTGAAATTTGCTTTTAACTATATCACTGATGAAAAAATTAGAGCTTAGAAGTCCTACTTTAACTAAGGCTTTTTTTAGCTCATGTGCTCTTTCGTAAAGTTTTTTTCTAAAATTAGCATTTTCTATCATCATATTTATATCGATGTATTTATCATTGCTTAGAGATAGAAATACATTGATTTTTCCTAATTTTTCAAATTCAAGATTAATTTGTGCATAAAATTTATCTTTTTTACCGCGTTTGAAAACTACATTAGATTTTTCTAAATCATCCCAAAAGAAAGGTAAAAAAGTATGAATGCTATTATTAGCTAAAGATAAAAGCTGATTAAACTCAAGTTGAGCTATAAGACGATTTGCTTGATTTAGTATGCTTTCATTGTCTAAATTTTTAGCCAGATTAGAAACTTGCAAAAGAGTGGATTTGATATCTTTTTGTAATTCTGAAGAAATTTCTGTGCTATCTTTTGGAGTAATTTTTCCAAGATCTTTTATAGAAAGTTCTAATTTTTTTTCTATGTTTTTTATATCATCTAAAGAATTTTTTGCTTCATAATTTTTAGGATCTAAAGCCTTTAAAACCTCATTGAGTTTTCTTCCTATTAAACCTAGTTCTTTGTTTAGATTATTTAAAAGCTCTTCTTGTAAATTTTGACTAAAATTAAGATTTTTACTTACATTTTGTTTGAAAATATCTTCTAGTAAAATTTTACCTGAAGTACTTTTAAATATATCTTCTAATTTAGTGTTATTTGTTTGTAAATTTTGACTTTTATTATCATTTTTGTTTAAATCTTCAGTATTTTTTTGTGGTGTTTTTTCTTCTTTTGTGTTTTGAATTTCTTTATCTTTTGTCATGCTTTCTTGTTTTTGTTGAACTTCTTTTTTATCCTCTGTGTTTTTTTGCGGAGTTTTTATTTCCTCTTTTAACTCTTCTTTGATGTCTTTAGTATGTGGAGTTTTATTTAAATTTTCTTGTGTTATTTCAGTTTTGTTTTTGTGATTTTTTATGTCTTTTAAAAGTGTTATAAGATCTTTAATGCTTTGACTAAGTTCTTTTAGTATATGCGTATTTTGAATTTTTATATTTTCAGGTTTGGCTAGTTCTTTATTGATAAGTGCTAAATTTTTATTAAGATTTTTAATGAAATTATTAGCAATATTTTGTAGCTTTTCTTGGCTAATGGAATTTGGATTTTTATTGATATAATTTTTAAAATTTTCTATTTTATCAAATAGTTTAAAAAGTGTCTTGTAGTTTGTATTTTCTAAAGAAATTTTATTATCTTTTTTATGATTTTGTAAGATGTGAATAAGTTCTTTTAGTGTACTTGTGGTGTCAAGATTTTTAAGATCTAAATTACTTATATCGCGTTTTAGATTTTCACTAGTAGCTCCTTTTATGGTATTTAAAAGATTAAAAAAACTTTGTGGTAAATTTTGCTCTTTTAAAGAATGATTGAGTTTTGCTTCTAAAAAAACACCTGAATTTTTTACCAAAGATGAAAGATTTTTATTGTTGATATCTTTAGCGGGTTTAACTAGATCTTCTAAAACTTTAAGTAGTTTTTCAAATTCAGGATTTTTAGAAAGCTCTGCTTGAAGTTTTTTAACTTCATTAGCAAAATTAGGTGCAAAATTTAAATCTTTGTGATTTTTTAATACTGCTAAATCAGGATCTTTGTTGGTTTTGATTTGATCTAAGAGTTTATTTAATAATTCTTGTAATTTTTGATCGATTTTGCTTACATAGTCTTTAGGCAATTTGACTTCAGGATCATTTTTAGAAAATAAAGGATTTTTTAAAGCATCGTTAAGTGAGGTTTTTTTGTCTGATTTCTCGCTTTTGTTGTCTTTGCTTGTTTCATTTTTTGCAAATTGATTTTGATTGTTAGAAATATTAGTTATCATCTAGCATTACCATATTACCTGGTTTTCTTTTAAATTTGGTTAGATTTTTAAATTTTGGTTTATCTATAGCAAAGGCAATTAAAACAGTTAATAAAACGATGTAAAAATACATAAAACCATTGCCTTCAAAATAATACATTAAAGTTCCAAGTACAGCAGGCGCAAATAAAGCACCAAAAGAATAAGTAAAAAGAACGGCTCTGCCAAGTTCAACTCTTTTGCTAGAATCTTCAAGCATGTCATTTGCCCTAGCTAAAGAAAGAGCATATAAACAACACATTCCCATACCCAGTAAAAAGCCAAAAAAGTATTTTAAATAAATATTAAAGCTTAATAATAAAATACAAAGCATAGCACTTAAAGCTGTAAAAGCACATAAAATAATAGCAAATTTACGACTAATTTTATCAGAAAGGGTTCCGATGAAAAGTTGAGATATAAATCCTCCTAACATGGTGCAAAATATAAAAATCGAAGCTTCTTTTGCGCCAAATCCTTGTATGAGTATAAATAAAGAAGCCATGGAGAAAAATCCATTCAAAAGCATACCTGCTATAAAGCTTGTCACTAAAGCTAAAGGCACTATGTCAAAAACTTTAGGGATGGAAATTTTGGTTTTTTGTGGTAAAACCGGCTCTTTAATACGGATTAAAAACAAAGGAATAGAAGCAAACATAATAAAACTAGCGCTTAAAATAAATACTGTATTACTTGGGAAATCAAATGACATAAGTAAAATTCCAAAGCCTGATGATGAGTAAAATACTACTTCATAAAAGGCTATTACTCTTGAGCGAATAGCATTTTTTGCTTTTTCATTAAGCCATGATTCTATGACCATTAAAAGTGCATAGTAACAAAAACCAAGCAAAAATCTCAAAACCATCCAAAAATAAAGATTAGAGTTTAAACTATGAAGCATAGTAGCTATACCAAAAATGATGGCAAAAATTCCAAAAGATCTTATATGTCCTACTTTAGAGACTATCCTATGAGCACTAATAGTGCTTACCATAGCACCAAGAAAATAACAACTTCCTATTATCCCTATATAAAAATTACTAACATCGTTATGTTTTAAAATAATTGCTATAGAATTTACCGTTAAAGCACTTCCTATAAAAACAAAAATCATACCAAAAAACAATGCAGTTAATGATCTAATCGTTCTCTTTGAGCTCAACATTTTCTTATTAAAAAATTATATATTAATACCGCTATGGGTGTGACAAACATTGCACAAAACAAGGCAAAAATACTCATTAAGCCTTGAAACTCTAAAAATAAAAATCCTACTATTAAAAACACATAAGCAAAAATTTTAAACAAAGAAAAAAAAGCTAATGCGTTTTTAAAAATACTTTTAAATTTTGGTTTTAAATCGTCATCTATATGGATAAATTTTATAATTTTTGGCAAAGAATATTGTTTTTTAGCAAAAATTTGCAAAGGTCTTTGTGTAAAATCATAATTTTTAGCTGCTTTAAAAATAAAATTTTTATAATTTAAAAAAGATACCAGAATGATTAAATTTTGTGCCAAAAAGCCAAATTCAAAGCTTATAAAGGTTTTAAAGCTTAATTCTTTATAGAAAAAAACTCCTGCTAAGAAAAGTAAATTTAATCCTAGTAAGAGTTTTAGTAAAATTTTAGGCTTTAGGATCATTTTTTAAATCTTTATAGCGATTTTCTTCTTTAAATTCCTCGTAGCTTTTTACTTGTGCCTTGTAAGCTTTATAAACATTTAAAATCGCCGCAGCTACTCCTATAAAAACTCCTACCCAAAAAAGCCAAACTATACCAGTTAAATTTTTTAAAAAATAGCCTATGCCAACCCCGATTAAAACAGCCACAACCATGGATATGCCAAGGCTTAATCCATCTGCAGCTTCTATACCTTTACGAATGATTTTTTGTCTTTTATTCATAGGGCTTTAAAACTTTCTTGTGCTGCTTGTATGGTTTTATCAATGATTTTTTTATCCATACATTCACATATAAAACCTGTTTCAAATTGAGATGGTGCTAAATACACGCCTTTGCTTAGCATTTGTGCATGAAATTTAGCAAATAATTTAGTATCTGATTTTAAAGCATCTTGATAATTATTAACAGGGTTTTCACAAAAGAAAAATCCAAACATAGAACCAACGCAATTAACTTGCAAAGGAATTTTACAATCATTTGCAGCCTCTTTAAAGCCTTGGGTAAGTCTTTTGCCTAGTTTTTCTAATTTTTCATATAAACCTTCATAATTTCTTGCTTTTTTTAAGCTTGCATAACCTGCAGCCATAGCAAGAGGATTGCCACTTAGTGTTCCTGCTTGATATACCCCGCCTAAAGGACTTAATAAATCCATAATCTCAGCCCTTGCAGCAAAAGCAGCCGCAGGCATACCTCCGCCTATAACCTTACCAAAAGTTACTATATCAGCTTTTATATTATTAATTCCAAAAGAGCCTAGGTATGAAGCTCTAAAGCCACTCATAACTTCATCAAAAATCAAAAGAATTTGATGCTCATCACATAGTTTTCTTAGCTCTTGTAAAAATTCTATTTTAGCAGGCACTAAACCCATGTTTCCTGCAATTGGCTCTATAATGATACAAGCTATATTATCATCATTATTGATTAAGTTTTTAACACTATCAATGTCATTATAAATAGCTACTAGAGTATTTTTAGCTACATCGGTTAATACTCCTAGTGAGCTTGGAGTGTTAAAAGTAGCTGCACCACTTCCAGCGCTTACTAATAAAGAATCAGAATGTCCATGATAACATCCTTCAAATTTGATGATTTTATCTTTTTTGCTAAATCCTCTTGCAAGACGAATAGCACTCATAGTAGCTTCTGTGCCACTACTTACAAAGCGTATTTTGTCTAAATGCGGCCAATCTTTTAAGATAAATTTGGCCAATTTAGTTTCAGCTAGGGTTGGTGCACCAAAGCTTGAACCATGTTCTAAAGCTTTTTTACAAGCTTTTTCAATATCTTCATCACAATGCCCAAAAAGCAAAGGTCCCCAACTTTGTACATAATCTATATAAGTATTATCTTCTATATCACTAATATAAGCACCTTTTCCTTGTTTGATAAATAAAGGATTGCTACCTACGCTAGCAAAGGCACGCACAGGAGAATCAACTCCACCTGCTATATATTCACAAGCTTCTTCAAAGGCTTTTTTGTTATTTTTCATTTTTACTCCTTTTATTGTTAGTAATGTAATCATAAAGCGATTTGATCTCATCTTCTGTTAATGAGTAAGTTGGCATAATGCTTTTTGCCTCCTGAGGTTGGCTTAGAATTTCTCTAAAACGCTTATAGAGTGTATTTTTAATACTTGGCACTATAAAAGGAGTTTTTTCTCCATTTTTAGTGTAATACCCTAGTATTTGTTGTCCTCCATCACCATGACATTTAGCGCAACTTATGCCTCTTGGATTTTTGTAAAGGGATTCTTGGTACTCTTTAGGTGAAATAAAATCTTCAGCCCAAGCACTATAAACTATAAAAAATAAAAATAAAATAATTTTCATTTATCACCTTTAACAAAAAAAGAAGTTTTGTTATGATACAATTTTTTAAGTTAAAGAAAGCTATAAATTTAAGGAAAGAAATGACACTTTTAGATGGCAAAAGACTGAGTGATGAGATTAAAGAAAATCTTAAACAAGAAGTAGTAAAGCTTAAAGATCAAAGTATAGAGCCTTGCTTGGCTGTGATTTTAGTAGGAGAAGATCCTGCTAGTGCTACTTATGTGGGTTCTAAAGCAAAGGCTTGTGAGCAATGTGGGATTAAGTCTTTGGTTTATAAACTTGATGTAAACACAACTCAAAATGAGCTTTTGGCTTTGATTAATACCTTAAATCATGATGATAGTGTTGATGGGATTTTGGTTCAGCTTCCATTACCAGCACATATTAATAAAGATATCATCCTAGAAAGTATTAATTTTAATAAAGATGTAGATGGTTTTCATCCTTTTAATGTCGGGAATTTAAATTTAAATTTAAAAGGTGGTTTTTTGCCATGTACGCCTTTGGGTGTTATGAAAATTTTAGAGCATTATGATATAAAATTACAAGGTGCTGATGTGGTTGTAATAGGAGCTTCTAATATAGTAGGTCGTCCTATGGCTACGCTTTTATTAAATGCTAATGCTAGTGTGAGTATTTGTCATATTTATACAAAAGATTTAAAAGCTTATACAAAAAATGCTGATATTATCATTGTAGCGGCAGGTTGTCCAAATCTTTTAAAAGAAGATATGGTTAAAGAGGATGTGATAGTAGTTGATGTAGGGATTAATAGGGTTGATGGAAAAATAGTAGGTGATGTTGATTTTGAAAATGTAAGTAAAAAAGCTAGTTATATTACTCCTGTACCAGGCGGGGTAGGGCCTATGACTATAGCAATGCTTTTAGAAAATACTATAAAATCAGCTAAAAATAGGATTAAAAAATGAATTTTTTCAAAAAAATCTATAAATTCACACAATCTTGGACAGGAACTTTAATAGTTGTTTTATTGATTATATTTTTCTTTATACAAGCTTTTACCATACCAAGTGGTTCTATGAAAAATACTTTATTAGTGGGGGATTTTTTATTTGTAAAAAAATTCTCCTATGGTATTCCAACTCCGCATATTCCTTGGATAGAAGTACCTGTTTTACCTGATTTTAATAAAAATGGGCATTTAGTAAGTGCTGAGGGTCCTAAAAGAGGAGATATTGTAGTATTTAGATATCCACATGAGCCAAAAATTCATTATGTAAAAAGATGTGTGGCTAAGGGCGGAGATGAGGTTGTTTTTGCAAATAAAACCTTATATGTGCGTATGGTTGAGGGTGATGAGTATATGAAAGATTATTATCCTAATAAAACAAAAATCATAGGCGGAAGACTTTTTGTAAAAGAACCTTTTGTAGAAAAAGGAATACATTATGATTCTAGAGTGGATATAGAAAGTGTGTTTTTTCGCTATTTAAATTTAGGTCAATTTGCTATGAAGCCCGTTTCTTTTGATGAATTAGGTGCTAATAATATTTATGGTTTTAATGCTTATTATTATAAAGTACCTGAAAATGAGTATTTTATGATGGGTGATAATCGTGATCACTCTAGTGATAGTAGATTTTGGGGGAGTGTAGATTATAAATACATAGTTGGTCAACCTTGGTTTATTTATTTTTCATGGGATGAAAATAAAAAAGTTAGATGGGAAAGAGTAGGGCGTTTGGTTGAAACTATAGAAAAAGATGAGCGTTTTATCCATCATAATGAAAGCGATATAGAAGCTTTAGAATAATTACTCAAAGAAACAATATAAAATTTTTATGTGTAGAAAATGTATAGTTTCTACACAAATTTATAAAAATATACACTCTTAATTTTATTCGTAGATTTTTTTAAGCTCCAAGTTGTAACAATTAACACAAATAAAAATCAAAGCAAAAAATAAAGGATAAAAAATGCTAAGTCAAAGATCTCAAAATTTAGGAGAATCCTTAACTTTAGTAATGACTGATATAGCCAAAACTTTAAAAGCAAATGGTGAAAAAGTTATTAGTTTTTCAGCAGGTGAACCTGATTTTGATACTCCAGAAATCATTAAAAAAGCAGCAATTGAAGCTATCGAAAAAGGTTGTGGAGCTTATACGCCAGTTGTGGGTATAAAAGAAGTTATAGAGGCTATACAATATAAATTTAAAAATGATAATAATTTAGAATATAAAGCAAGCGAAATCATTACCAATGTTGGTGCTAAACATTCTTTGTTTATGGCGATTGAGTGTTTGGTTGAAGAAGGTGATGAGGTTATCATACCAAGTCCTTATTGGGTAAGTTATCCTGAAATGGTGAAATTTGCAGGCGCAACTCCTGTATTTATAGAAGGTGAAGCAAAAAATGGCTTTAAAATTACTCCTGAGCAATTAAAACAAGCTATTACTCCAAAAACAAAGGTTTTGATGTTTAATTCCCCATCAAATCCTACGGGTGCTATATATTCTAAAGAAGAAATTACTGCTTTAGCTAAGGTTTTAGAGGGAACTAAAATCGTAGTTTTGAGTGATGAGATTTATGAAAAATTAGTTTATGATGGAGAATTTTGTGCTTTTGCGCAAGTTAGTGAAGATGCTTTAAATAGAACTGTAAGTATTAACGGTCTTAGTAAATGTGGTGCTATGCCAGGATGGCGTTTTGGATACATGGCAAGCAAAATGAGTGAGTTTAATAATGCTGTTAAAAAATTACAAGGACAAAGCACTTCAAATATCTGCTCAATCATTCAGCATGCAGCTTTACCAGCCTTGCTTGGAAAAGCAGATCGTGATATTGAAATGATGAGACAAGCCTTTTTAAAGCGTAGAGAATTAGCGTGTGAAATTTTAGCTAAAAGCGATAAGTTAAAATTAGAACAAATTCCACAAGGAGCTTTTTATTTATTTATCTCTTGTAAGGAAGTTGATAGTGATTCTATGAGATTTTGTAAAAGATTATTAGAAGAGCAAAAAGTAGCTTTAGTACCAGGCATAGGTTTTGGTATGGAAGGGTATTTTAGACTTTCTTATGCAACTAATGAAAAAGATATCATTGAAGGTTGTGAAAAAATCGTTGAATTTGTAAAAAACTACTAAAATCTTAAGCCTGTTAAAAACAGGCTTTCTTTCAAAAAACTTATAAGCAAGTCTTTGGTATGATTATGCAAAAAATATAGGAAAATCAATGGAATTTGAAGTTCAATATAAAAGTGCAAATGCTAGAGCTTGTCGTATAAAAACTACACATAGTGAAATTTTAACTCCCATCTTTATGCCAGTTGGAACTTTGGCTGCGATTAAAAGTTTAGATGCTGTCGATATGAGTGAAATTTTAAATGCAAAAATCATTTTAGCAAATACTTATCATTTGTATTTAAGACCAGGTTCTAAGGTGATTAAACAAATGGGTGGCTTGCATGGTTTTAGTAAATTTAATGGATCTTTTTTAACAGATAGTGGAGGCTTTCAAGCTTTTTCTTTAAGTAAAAATTCAAAACCCGATGAAAAAGGAATTGAATTTAAAAGTCATATTGATGGAAGTTTGCATTATTTTACCCCGCAAAGCGTTTTAGATGCTCAGTATGATTTTAACTCAGACATTATGATGATTTTAGATGATTTAGTGGCTTTGCCTGCAAGTAAAGAAAGGATAGAGCTTTCTTTAAAACGTACTATAAAATGGGCAAAAGAAGCTATTGATTATCATAAATTAAAGCAAAACCAAGGTGTAGGAATAGGGCAAAATATCTTTGGTATTATCCAAGGTGGAACGGATTTTGAAGCTAGAAAAATTTGTTCTCAAGCACTTTGTGAGATGGATTTTGATGGACTTGCTATAGGTGGATTGAGCGTAGGAGAAGAAAATGAGGCTATGTACGATACGGTTGAAGCTATGATGCCTTATGTGGATAACAATCGTCCTAGATATTTAATGGGAGTTGGCACACCTGAAGATTTAGTAGAAAATGTAGCAAGAGGTGTTGATATGTTTGATTGTGTGATGCCAACAAGAAATGCAAGAAATGGAACTTTATTTACTAGCTTTGGAAAATTTAATATCAAAAAAGCAGAATTTATCACTGATCATGCTCCTATAGACAGTAAATGTTCTTGCTATACATGTAAGAATTTTTCAAGAGCTTATTTAAATCATTTATTTAAAGCTAAAGAATTAACCTTTTTTAGACTTGCAAGTATTCACAATTTGCATTATTATCTAAATTTGGTAAAGCAAATGCGTGAAGCTATTATCAAAGATGAATTTGAAAATTTTAGAAAGGAATTTTATAGACAAAGAATGTAAGTAAAGTGGTACGCCCAAGAGGATTCGAACCTCTGACCTTTTGAACCGCAATCAAATGCTCTATCCAGCTGAGCTATGGGCGCAAAATAAAAGAGTAATTTTATCAAAAAATTCTTAAAATTAGCAAAAATAAGTAATTTTATAGAATTTTTATATTTTTATGCTAATCTTCTTTGAATAATATTTTAGCTTAAGGCAAAGTAATGATACATAAGATTTTAATAGCTAATAGAGGTGAGATTGCAGTAAGGGTAATCCGTGCTTGTAGAGATTTACATATAAAAAGTGTTGCTGTTTATACTGAACCTGATCATGAGTGTTTGCATGTAAAAGTTGCTGATGAAGCGTATAGAATAGGAACTGATGCTATAAGAGGGTATTTAGATGGCAAAAGAATAGTTGAAATTGCTAAAGCTTGCGGGGCTGATGCTATACATCCTGGATATGGCTTTTTAAGTGAAAATTATGAGTTTGCTAAAGAATGTGAAGAAGCAGGGATTATCTTTATAGGGCCAAAATCAGATGTTATCCGTAAAATGGGAAATAAAAATATAGCAAGATATTTAATGAAAAAAAATGGAATTCCTGTGGTTCCAGGTACTGAAAAATTAAATCATTGTACATTAGAAGAGATAAAACTTCAAGCTTTAAAAATAGGTTATCCGGTGATTTTAAAAGCCAGTGGTGGCGGTGGTGGTAGAGGTATACGCGTAGTACATAAAGAAGAAGATTTAGAAAAATCTTTTGAAGCGTGCAAAAGAGAGGCATTAAGCTTTTTTAAAAATGATGAAGTTTTTATGGAAAAATATGTTATTAATCCAAGGCATATTGAGTTTCAAATTTTAGCAGATAATTATGGTAATATCATCCATCTTTGTGAAAGGGATTGTTCAATACAAAGAAGACATCAAAAAATTATTGAAATTGCACCTTGTCCAAGTATCTCAGAAAAACTAAGAAAAACCATAGGAGTTACCGCAGTAGCTGCTGCAAAAGCTGTGGGTTATACCAATGTTGGGACGGTTGAGTTTTTACTTGATGATTATAATAGATTTTATTTTATGGAAATGAATACAAGAATTCAAGTAGAACACCCAATCACAGAAGAAATCACAGGAATTGATCTTATCACAAGACAAATTCGTATAGCAAATGGGGAAATTTTAGATCTTGAGCAAAGCGATATAAAACCAAGAGGCTTTGCGATAGAAGCTAGGATTACAGCAGAAAATGTATGGAAAAATTTCATTCCAAGTCCGGGTAAAATCACAGAATATTTTCCAGCTTTAGGACCGTCTGTAAGAGTGGATAGTCATTTATATAAAGACTATACTGTGCCACCTTATTATGATTCTTTGCTTGCAAAATTAATTGTTAAAGGCTCAAGTTATGATAGTGCGGTTAATAGACTTGAGAGAGCTTTGAAAGAATTTGTGATTGATGATATTAGAACAACTGTGCCATTTTTGATTGCAATTACCAAAATAAGAGAATTTAGAAGAGGGTATTTTGATACTTCTTTTATAGAAACACATATGGAAGAGCTTTTAGAAAAAACAGAAGATAGACACCAAGAAAACAAAGAAGAAGTAATTGCTGCTATAGCTGCGACTTTACAAAAGATAAAAGAAAGTAGACAATCATGAGTTTTTTAGATGAATTAAAAGATATAAAAAAAGCACTCCAAAAAGAACAAGGTCAAGTAAAAAAAGAAAAGATTAAAGCGAGTAAAAGTGTAGTTAGTATGAAAAATACTGACTTAGATGCTATACAAAAAGATTTAGCTAAACAGAATGAAGATAAAAAACAAGAGCAAGAATTTGAAGATATGTTTTTAAAAGAAGAGCGTTTGGCTAATGAATTTATGGAATTTGTAAAAAATAGTGATATTAAAAAGATCTAATGAATAATATTATTGGTTTTTGTACTTTAGAAGAAGAATGTCCTTATCTTGAAAATAGATACTGTAGAAATGAGTATAATTATATATCTTTTATCACAAAAACACAAAATCAAGAACTAGTTTCAAGAGGTTGGCGTCGCTTTGGTTCGTATTTTTCAAGACCAATATGTAATGATTGCAATGAGTGTCAAAATTTACGTATTTTAGTAGAAAATTTTCATTTTAGCAAAAGTTATCGCAGGGTTTTGAAAAAAAATACAGCCACTAAAATAATCTTACAAAAACCTTCTTTAAGTGATGAGCATTTATTGCTTTATGAAAAATATCACCATTACCAAAAAGATAAAAGAAATTGGAAAATTTATGATTTAAATTTTAGAAAATATTACAATCTTTATGTAGATAATGCTGGTACTTTTGGATATGAGCTTGATTTTTATATAGACAATAAGTTAGTTTGTGTTGATTTGATTGATATTTTAGAAGATGGAATTTCTAGCATTTATTGTTTTTATGATCCAGATTTTTCCCATCTAAGTCTTGGTAAATACTCACTTTTAACAGAAATTAAACTTGCACAATTAAAAAAATTAAAATATATTTATTTGGGATATTTTGTAAAAGGGTGTCAATCTTTAGCATATAAAGCCGATTATAGTCCAAATGAAATTTTAAAACACACTAGTGCTTTAAATGAGCAAGCATTTTTGTGGAGTTAGGTTTATAGAGAGGATTTTATGCAAGTAGTGCAAACTTTAGAATCAGTTAGTGTTAATACTGATGATTTTTTAATGTTTAAATATTTTCAAGATCTTATCCGTAAAAATTTTTCCAAAGTTATAGGTAATAAAAATAAAACCTTGTCTTTTTTTGTAGAAAATGAAATTCCTCAAAGAAGATATTTTTTAAAACTTGTTAACCACAAATATAAAAAAAATACTGGAAATCAAATTGATAATCTTGCTTTTGCACATTATAAAACCTTTAAATTAAATCTTGCTCAAGCAAATACTTTAAAACCTGTAATCTTTGCTAAAATAGGTTTTGCACAAAAGAATATTTTAATCACACTAAGTTCGAATGAAAAATTATTTGCTGTGTATTTAGAGCAGTATTTTAAAGACCATAAAAGCGTGTATGATGAAAAAAATTGTATTTTTTCAGTAGAATACAAAGATGATAATACTTTAAATCTTTTAGAAATTTTAGCTAGTGTAAATGAGCATTTGAAATATTGTGTTGATTTTACGATTAATGAAACTCAGCTTTTAGAATTTAGAAATAAAATGAAAAACAAAGCTAGTACTAATTGGAAATTTAATGCTCTGGCAAAGCTTTTTGAAAATTATTTTCAAACACTAGGATGTAATTCTAGTGATGATTTTGCTACTATTAGACAAAATTATCTTAATTTGGTTAAAATTTATCATCCTGATCGCCATCAAGGTAAAAGTAAGATCGAACAAGCTTATTGCCGTGAAGAATTTGAGAAAATTCAGCTTGCTTATGAGAGCTTAAAATCTTTATATAAAAATAATACTTGATGCTAAAATAACATCATTTTAAGTTGCAATTTATTAAAATTAATTTTTTATAAAAATTTAGGGAATAACATTGGTTGCTGATAGAAAGTTATTTTTTTTAAGTTGCATTCTTATAACTATAGGAATACTTTTTTCATATTCTTTAAGTGCTTTTACTGTTCTTTATTTAGAATATAATGAATTTCACTTTTTTATCAGACAGCTTTTTTTTGGGCTTAGTGGTATAGCTATTATTTATTTTGTTTCAAGATTAAATCCTGATAGTAAAATGGCGCATTATTTGATGATAAGCGTTTTACTCATCTCTTTTTTATTTATACTTATTTTACCTTTTCTGCCTACCTTTCTTGCTACTGCAGCAGGTGGTGCTAAAAGGTGGATTAGGCTTGGTCCTTTATCTATCTCTCCAGTTGAATTTTTTAAAATAGGTTTGATTTATTTCCTTGCTTGGTCTTATACAAGAAGGATTGATGATAGCAAAAAAGCAATCAAACATGAAGTTTTAATTTTAATTCCTTATTTTATTTTAGCTGCTTTTGTTATTGGTTATATTTATATGACACAAAATGATTTAGGGCAAAGCGTTATTTCTTTTTTCTTGGTTTTTGCTTTAGCTTTTTTTGCAGGAGCTAGTAAAAGACTTTTTGCTTTTGGTGTGGTTATTGTTGGAATGATTGGAGTTTTGGTAATCTTAAGTAATCAAAGAAGAATTCAGCGTATTTCTGCTTGGTGGGGAAATATCCAAGATGCGTTTTTACCTTTCTTTCCTGATTGGTTAGCAAGTGTTTTAAGAGTAAGTCACAACTCAGAGCCTTATCAAATTTCACATAGTTTAAATGCTATAGCTCATGGTGGATTTTTTGGAGAGGGTTTAGGGCTTGGAACTTTTAAACTAGGATTTTTAAGTGAGGTCCATACGGACTTTGTCTTATCAGGGATTACTGAAGAGATAGGACTATTGGGATTAAGTATTATTTGTTTTATATATTTGATGGTAATACTTCGAATTTTTAGAATAGCAGGGCGTTGTGAAAATAAAGTTCATTTTTTGTTTTGTTCGGGTGTAGCTTTGCTTTTATTATTTTCATTTTTTATGAATGCTTTTGGAATTATTTCCTTGACTCCATTAAAAGGTGTTGCTGTGCCGCTTTTAAGCTATGGAGGTAGTTCAATGTGGTCTATTTGTCTTGGAATAGGCTATGTTTTAATGATTAGTAAAAAGGTAAAAATATAAATTTGTATTTATTTGTTAAAGTTTTTATATAATATACAATATTATTAATATTTTATAAATAAAACTATATTATATTATTTTTTGTCGATATATTAAAAATAAGGATATGTAAATGAAACACTTTTTAACATTGATGGATTTTACTAAAGAAAATATTTTAAATATTATTAATCATGCTGCTGATTTGAAAAAAAATCCAAAAAAATTATTGCAAGACAAAACCTTGGCAATGATTTTTGAAAAAAATTCTACGCGTACAAGAATGGCTTTTGAACTTGCAATTACAGAACTTGGTGGGAAAGCCATATGTTTAAATAGTAATGATTTGCAACTTGGTAGAGGTGAATCTATTAAAGATACAGCTAGGGTTATTGGTTCTATGGTGGATTTTATAATGATGAGAGTAAAAAATCATGATAGTTTAGTAGAATTTGCAAGATATTCTAAAGCTCATGTTATTAATGGTTTAAGTGACCTTTATCATCCAACGCAGATTTTAGGAGATTTATTAACTATTAAAGAACAAGGTAAGGAAAAAGATAACAATTTAAAAATTGCTTTTATAGGAGATAGTAATAATGTATGTAATTCTTGGTTGATAGCTTCTGCGATTTTAGGTTATGAAATTAGTATAGCCATACCAAAAAATTATAGTATAAACACACAAGTTTGGAATTTTGTTACAAAAAAATCAGAAATTTCAGGTGCAAAAATTTCATTATTTCATAATAAATTTGAAGCTTTGAAAGACAAAGATGTTGTTGTGACTGATACATGGGTTTCAATGGGCGAAGAAGTTGAAAAAGAAAATAAAATAAAAGACTTTGATGGTTTTATGATTGATAATAAAGCGATGAAATATGCAAATAAAGACGCTATTTTGCTTCATTGTTTACCTGCATACAAAGGTTTTGAAGTTAGTGAAGAAATTTTTGAGAAGCATTCTAAAGTTATTTTTGAAGAAGCTGTAAATCGTCTTTATGTGGTTAAAGCACTCCTTTGTTTTTTAAAAAAACAATTATAATTTATTTTTAAAGAAGTGAAATAAAAATTAAACTATGGAAATTAAAATATTAAAAAAATATTTTTTTGCTATAATTTTAGACAATTTACTAAAACAAAGGAGTGCTAATGAAAAAATACAGGCGTTTAAACACATTGTAACTTTTATTAATTTAATCTTTAGGAGATAAAATGAAAAAAATATTATGTGTTGTTTTAATATTATTTGGTGTTTTGATTTTAAGTGCTTGTTCAAAACAAGTCGAAAATCAAGATAAGATTTTAAAGGTAGGCATAGAAGCAAGTTATCCACCGTATGAATTTATGCAAGATGGAAAACTCAGTGGTTTTGATGTAGATATTATCCAGGAATTAGCAAAAAGAGCTAATTTTAAAATAGAATTTATTAATATGAGTTATGATGCTCTTATTCCAGCCTTAATGGGTAAGAAAATCGATCTTATTATTTCTTCTATGGGAATTACTCCTCAAAGAGCACAAAATGTTGATTTTAGTATTTCTTATTTTAAAGATAAAAATGTATATTTAAAACATAAAATTAGCAATTTTTCAAAAAAAGAGGATTTAAAATCAAAAAATATTTGTGTTTTACTCGGTTCTATCCAAGAAAATGCTGCAAAGCAAATCTCAAATGCAGTTGTAGTAGCTAATGAAAGTATGCTAAATTGTTTTTTAAACTTAGATGCTCAAAAAATTGATGCTGTGGTAACTGATAAAGCAAGTGCTATGAATTTTTTAAAACAGTATTCTAACGTAACTGCTTTTTATGAAGAAGATGATGGAAGTGAAGGTTTTGGTATAGCATTTAGAAAAAATGAATTTAAGGATTTAATTTCTAAAGTTAATCAACACTTAGAAGAAATGAAAAAAGATGGCACTTTAGAAAAATTTTTAGTTAAATATAATTTAAAGGATTAAAAATGAAAAAAATATTATATGTTGTTTTGGCGTTATTTGGTATATTGGCTTTAGGTGCTTGCTCAAGCGATAAAAATCAAGCTAGTGCTTCTAGTGAAAAAGTTTATAAAGTAGGTATAGCTGCAAATTATCCTCCTTTTGATTTTGTTAAAGATGCAAAAATTACCGGATTTGATGTTGATTTACTAGAAGAGATTGCAAAAAGAGAAAATTTAAAACTTGAGTGGGTAAACATGAGTTTTGATGGTTTGATCCCTGCTTTAAAAGCTGGAAAGATTGATATGATAGCTTCTGCTATGAGTTCAACACCGCAAAGACTTACTAGTATGGATTTTAGTGATACTTATTTTAATACTAAAAATTTATATTTAAAACTAAAAACAGATTCTAGTATTAGTGATAAACAAAGTTTGGAAGGTAAAAAAATAGGTGTTCAACTTGGAACCATCCAAGAAAGCGCTGCTAAGGCTATTCCAAATGCTCAAGTGGTGGCTAGCGAAGAAATGTTAGCTGCAATTTTGGCTTTAAAAGCTGGTAAAGTTGATGCAGTTTTAACAGATAAAGATATCGGTAAAGGTTATTTAAAAACTAATGAAGAGTTAGAAGCATTTTTAGAAGAAAATGATGGAAGTTCAGGGTTTTGTATAGCTTTTGATAAAGGAAAACAAACTGAGCTTGTTCAAAAAATTAATGCAGGTTTAGAAAAAGTTAAAGCTGATGGTACTTACCAAAAAATCGTAGAAAAATACGATTTACAATAATCAACTTAAAGCCTTGATACTTGCTTTCAAGGCTTTAAAAAAATACTCTATATCTTCTTTTGTGTGTGTATAATGAAAACCCACTCTTAGCCAACCTGGTTTAAATTTTAGCTCTTGATTATCTTTTAATTTTAGTAAATCATGCCCATAAGGTCCTGCGCAAGCACAGCCTGCTCTTGTTTCTATCTTATAAGTTTTGCTTAGTTTGTAAGCTAAATCAAAAGGAGAAATTCCTTCTATGTTAAAAGCAAAAATAGGCAATCTATGAGTGATATTTTTTGCATATAAGATCATTTTTGGAAAATTTGTACATTGTTTTAAAAAATACCCACAAAGCTCTTTTTCTTTTTTTTCTATATTTTTTAAACCTATTTCATTGCGTACTTTAAAAGCTAAACTTGCTCTAATAAGTTGAATAATTCCAGGTGTGCCACCTTCTTCTAAATTTTCAACCTCGCATAAGTATTGCTGAGAAGTTCTTGAAACATAGCCTACGGTTCCACCTGCAGCAAAGCTAGGAGTATTACCACATAGATTTTTTTTAATAGCAAGTAAGCCACAAGATCCTACACCACCAAGTAATTTATGAGAACTGATAAACACTGCATCGTAAAATTTAGGATTTAAGTTAGCATAAGGAGCTAAGGTGGAAATATCAAAGGCGACTACGCCATCATATTGTTTGATTAGAGTGTAGATTTTTTTATAATCACTTAAAATTCCTGTGACATTTGAAGCAGCGTTAAAGCTTGCTATGATTTGTCTGTTTTTGGATTTTTTTAACAATTTTTCCAAAAAAGCATAATCTAGCTCACCATTTTTATCTAAGGGTATGCGAACGCATTCACACAAAGCTTCTCTGAATGAAAGTTCGTTAGAGTGATGTTCATAAGGTCCTACTATAACTAAAGGTAAGGTGCTTTTATCTGTATTTTTAAAGTATTTTTCTTTAATAAGCGGGGGTATATATAGACCTAAAAGTTCTTGAAATTTTTTAATAGCAGCTGAAGATCCACTCCCGCAAGCTATAAGAGCAAAGCTATTATCTAATTCAAGGTATTTTTTTAAATTTGTTCTTGCATTTTCATAATGTTGCTGTGTGATGAAAGAATTTAAAGAGCTATCTGAATGTGTATTTGCATAAGTTGTAAGAATTTTTTTTATTTCTTTTTCTATACTTTTTAATGCTAAAGCGCTAGCTGTAAAATCAAAATAATATATGCCTTTTTTTAAAATAATATCTTGTTTTAATGTTTCAATATTCAAAAAAATCCCCCAAAAATTTGTTAAAATTATATCATACAAAATATTTAAAATAAGGATGTGGTTATAAATTTTAGTGATTTTTCAAAACGCTGTGAAACTTTGGAGCTTAAAAATATTTTTGATTTTTATAGTATTTTTGATGAGTTTGAATTTGATTTGAAATTAAGTTTATATGATAATATTTTAAATGTTTTTATTTTAAAAGCTTTTGATATTTTATCTTATTTAAATTTAGATGATAATGCTTTGAAGGCTTTGAGCGTTTTAAGTAAAAATGATAGAAAACGCTATTCTATCAATAAATCTATTCCGCATTTTCAAGCTCTAGGACTTGTTAATAAACTTTTAGAAAAAAATATTTTGACTTTGGAAAAAAGTCAAGAAAAGCCTATTGTGAAAAATAAAAGACAAAAGATTAAAAAAGAATTACGCTCATATAGCATTCAAGATAAGGTTGTTTTTAAAAATCAAGGATTGAGATTTTTCTTTTATTTTATATATCCTAATTTAAACTTAATTACGATGAAAAGATACAACGAGCTAATGGAGGTAATCCAAGAAAATTTAGAAAAATATCAAAGCTTTACTTTTGAGCTTTTGTGTAAAGAATTTTTAGCTAAAAAGCTTAAGGTAGAGCAGGTGTATAGTTTTTGGAATTATTATTGCGAGATAGATCTTTATTATAAAAAAGAAAATTTTTGTGTTTTAGGTGAGGTTAAATTTAAAGAAAGAAAAATATGTAAAAATATTTTAAATACCTTAAAAAACAAAGCAAAACAGTTGCAAATTCAACCTAATTTATATGTGCTTTTTTCAAAGAGTGGCTTTAGTAAAGAGCTTATTCTAAATAAGGAGCGTAATTTGCTTTTATATACTTTAGAAGATTTTCAATTTTTAATTAAGGATTAAGTGTGGATGAGAATATTTTAAAAAGTTTAGATTCTAGTGAAAAAGAAAATTTACAACAAGGGCTAAAAGCCTTAATAGAGCAAACCTATGTTATAGAAAATGAATATAAGCAACTTAATGAAAACTACACTGCGTTAAGACAAATGGTAAGTGATATTATAGAAGTTTTACCAATGGCTTTGTGGGTTTTAGATACTAATAAAAAGATAACACTTCAAAATAACTTAGCTAATCAACAACCAAAACTTTTAGAAAAAATTGATCTTGAAAAAACTCATTATGAGCTTGAGTTTGATCATAAATTTTATTTAATAAAAGTCACCTCTCATGCGGATAAACTTATAGTTAGCGCCACTGATATTAGCGATGAAAAAAGGAATGAAAGATTAGCCAGTATGGGTACAGTAGCAGCACACCTAGCACATGAAATACGCAATCCTATCGGTTCTATTTCTTTGTTAAGTTCTACTTTGTTTGAAAGAAGTGAGTTAAAAAATAAGCATATAGTATTAGAAATTCAAAAAGCTATTTCTAGGGTGGAGCGTATTGTAAATTCTACTTTGCTTTTTACAAAAGGAGTGCATGTTAATTTAAATGAATTTAATTTAAAAGAATTGCAAGATGAATGCGAACAAGCTATTGGAGCTTATAATTATCTAGCTAATATTGATTTTACATTTGAATTTTTAGATTTAAAAATCAACGCAGATAAATCTTTGCTTGCTTTGGTTTTGCAAAATTTGCTTTATAATGCCATAGATGCTATTGAAGAAAGTGAAAATGATGATGGTTGTATAAAAGTTAAATGTGAGCAAAAAGAAGATAAAATCTTTATCAAAGTTTATGATAACGGGGTAAGTATCAAAGATAAAAAAATGGTTTTTGAAGCTTTTAAAACAACTAAGTTAAAAGGTAATGGTCTAGGACTTTCTTTGTCAAAACAAATTATTGATGCACATAATGGAATTTTAGGTTTTGATGAAAATCCAAAATGTTTTTTTATAGAGCTTAAAATTTAAGCTCTATAAAATAAATTTTTTCTTAAAATAATAAAAAATATTTGTCCTCATAGCTCAGCTGGATAGAGCGCAGAATTCCTAATTCTGAGGCCGCAAGTTCAAACCTTGCTGGGGACACCATTTAAGGAAAAAGATGTTTCATATAGTCTTGGTTGAGCCTCGTATACCACAAAATACAGGAAGTATAGGCAGAATGTGTTTTAATGCGGGATTTACTTTACATATTATCAATCCACTTTTTAGTATCGATGAAAAGGCAGTTAAAAGAGCGGGGCTTGATTATTGGAAAAAATTAAATCCTTTATTATGGAATAATTTAGAAGATTTTTTAAAAGAATATGAAAAATTTCAAGATAGATTTTTCTTTGCGACAACTAAAACTACTCAAGCTTATTTTGACGTAAATTATCAAAAAGGCGATTTTTTGTTTTTTGGAAGTGAAAGTTTTGGCTTGCCTATGGATTTAATGCAAAAAAAATGGGAAAATGCCATTACTATACCGATGAAAGATTGTGGTAGAAGTTTAAATTTAGCTACAAGTGTAGGTATAGTGAGTTATGAGGCTTTGAGGCAAAATTTTGCCTCTTTTGAAAAATTTTAATGATTTAAAACTTGATTTAAAAATTCTTTCAATCTTTCATTTTTTGGGTTTTCAAATGCTATTTTAGGATATTCATCTACTGCTATAATGCCTTTATCCATAAAGAAAATTCGATTAGCTACATTTCTTGCAAATCCCATTTCATGCGTAACTACAAGCATGGTTAAACCTTCTTTAGCTACTTCTTTCATGATGTTTAAAACTTCACCTATCATTTCAGGATCTAAAGCTGAAGTTGGTTCATCAAATAAAATCACATCAGGATTCATCATCAATGACCTTGCTATGGCAATACGCTGTTTTTGTCCGCCTGAGAGCTTGTGAGGAAAATAGCTTTCTTTATCACTTAAGCCAACTTTTTTGAGTAGTTCTCGTGCTTTTTTTACTGCTTCGTCTTTACTCATGATTTTTGTTTGTACTGGCGCTAGACATAAATTTTCTAAAACATTTTTATTGTTAAAAAGATTAAAATGTTGAAATACCATGCTTACTTTTTGACGAATTTTATTGATATCTGCTTTTTTATCAAGTATATTCACATCATTGATATAAATATTACCACTATCTGGTGTTTCAAGTTTATTTAAACAGCGTAAAAAAGTACTTTTTCCACCTCCACTAGGCCCTATAATAGCAATAATATCACCTTTATGTACTTCAACACTAATATCTTTTAAGACTTCTAAATCTCCGTATTTTTTAATTAAATTTTCTATTTTAATCATGTTTATTTAATCTCACTTCTATAATTCTTGCGATAAGTGTTAAAATTTTAACACTTATATAATATACAAGTCCTGTAAAAATAATAGGTTTGGGGTTGTAATAGATTGCTTGTAAGCTTTTACTTTGCATGGTAATATCCATAACACTAATATAACCTACTATTGAAGTTTCTTTAAATAAAGAAATAAATTCATTCATTAAAGAAGGTAAAATGTTTTTAATTGCCTGTGGGAAGATGATTAGTCTCATAGAAGCAGAATAATTAAGTCCCATTGCTCTTGCTGCTTCCATTTGTCCTTTGTCTACGCTTTGAATTCCACTTCTTACGATTTCAGCTACATAAGCAGAGCTATTAAGTCCAAGTGCGATAATAGCTACATAAAAATTATCACTCCAAGTAGCAAAAATCACTACAGAAAAAATCAAAAGTTGTAAAAGCAGTGGGGTTCCGCGTATGATGTCTATGTATTCATCTATAATAAAATTTAAACTTTGGATTTCTAAAAATCTTAAAAATGCTAGAAAAAAACCAAACACTATTCCTATTAAAATCCCACCCACTGTTAAACCAAGTGTTGTGAAATAACTATGAACATAAGCTTTAGCTTCTATGGTATAAGCATATTCACCTGTGGCTAAACCATTTTGATCTTTGACTTGTAAAATTTCAATAGGAAATGAGAAATAAGCCCAAAAAATAATAATGGCAAAAAATACAAAAAGTTTCATCGTATTTTGTTTCAACTTGCACACCTTGATAAATTTTTAAAAATCTAAGTGTATAAAAATTAAGTTTTCTTTTTACTTAAAGGTGTTTTATGTGATGTTGTTGTTAATATTTTGAGTTAAAATTTCACATAGCTATAAAAAATAAAATAAAATTAACCTAAAATTATATTTTTTTATAACAAATTCATTTTTTTATGATAAATTTGTATTTGAAAATTTATAAAAAAGGAGATAAATATGGATTTAATATCCCAATTTGTTGCCTTTGTGAATAATCAGTATTATTCTATTTTAGTAATTTTACTTATTGTCACGGGGTTTTATTATAGTTATTTGACTGGTTTTGTGCAATTTCGAATGCTTCCTTATGTGTTTGATATCTTAACAGAAAAGCAAGAAAAGCATGAAAAACACCATATTACTCCTTTTCAAGCTTTGATGATTTCAACAGCTTCAAGAGTTGGTATAGGAAATATCGCAGGTATCGCAGTAGCGGTTGTTTTGGGTGGACCAGGTGCTTTATTTTGGATGTGGGCTATGGCGTTTTTTGGTGGTGCCTCAGCTTTTGCAGAAAGTACTTTAGCACAAGTTTACAAAAGCCGTGATGGTAAAAGTTTTAAAGGTGGTCCTGCTTATTATATTAGCAAAGCCTTAAATTTAAAATGGCTTGGAGCTGTTTTTGCGGTGATTTTGATCATCACTTATGCTTATGGATTTAATGGTCTTCAAAGCCAAACTATGACTTCAGCATTTGAGTTTTACTATAAAGGTATGGTTGATGCTAGCGAAGTGAGTTTTGCTCAAAGTTGGTGGCCTATTGTAATAGGAGCAATTTTAGCTGTTTTTGCTGCTTATATGTTTTTTGGTGATCATACTAAAATAGGTAAAGTAAGTTCGGTTATCGTTCCTATTATGGCGATGATTTATGTGGGTTTATCTATCATAGCAATGTTTATGAATTTTGATAAAATTCCTGAAGTGTTTTCTATGATTTTTAAAAGTGCTTTTGATTTTGAAGCTATTTTTGGTGGATTTGCAGGTTCTGCTTTGGTTATAGGCATAAAAAGAGGATTGTTTTCTAATGAAGCGGGTATGGGTTCAGCGCCAAATGCAGCAGCTTCAGCTCTTACAACTCATCCTGCAAAACAAGGGGTTATTCAGGCATTTTCTGTATTAATTGATGTGATTATTTGTACAAGTTCAGGATTTTTAGTGTTGTTTTCACTTGCTTATGCAAATAATATCGGCGTAGATGGTAAGCCTATTTTAACAGCACTGCCTTTGGTGCAAGAATCCATGAAAGAATATTATGGAAATTTAGGTGTGCATTTTACTACTGTTAGTATAGTTTTATTTGCTATTACTTCTTTGATAGGAAATTATTATTATGCTCAAGCAAATATTAAATACCTCACTCAAAATCCTATTATTATCAATCTTTTTAAAGCAAGCGCTGTGCTTATGATTTTTATTGGTGCAAATATGGATTTAAAATTTGCGTGGGATTTAGCTGATACTACCATGGCGTTTATGGCTACGATTAATATCATTTCTATTTTATTACTTGGTGGTATAGTGAAAAAGGTATTAAAAGACTTTAGCGAGCAAAAAAGACAAGGCAGAGATCCGGTATTTAGTGCTTCAAAACTTGGTATTAAAAACGCAGAGTGTTGGGACTAATGATAGATTATATTATTATTGCTTTGTTTGTAGCTTTTATGGTTTTTCTTGTGTTTGGCTTTAACCGCCAAATGCAAGAAAAAGCTAAAGAAAGAGAAGAAAAACTAAAAACAAAGAAAGATTTTAAAAAAAATAGGTAAAATACACTAAAAATTTTTAAAAAAGAGTGTAAAATGAAATTGTTAATAGAAATAGGCACAGAAGAACTTCCTGCTATTCCTTTATTAAAAGAGCTTCCAAATATTACTAAAAAATGGGAAAAGATTTTACAAGAGTATCATTTAGAATCTGAATTTAAATTTTTCTATACTCCTAGAAGATTAGTTTTTATTCATGAAAATTTTAAAGAAAAACAAGATGATTCTTTTGTGGAATTTATAGGTGCACCTAGGGCGATAGCTTATAAAGATGGAAAGCTTACTCAAGCAGGGCTTAGTTTTTTAGAAAAAAGTGGTTTAAAAGAAGAAGAGCTTGAATTTAAAGAAATTAAAGGCAAAGAAGTCTTGTATTGTCAAAAACAAGTGCAAGGCTTACAAAGTAAAGCAGTTTTAGCTCAAATGATTGAAGCTTTCTTAAAAAGCTTGAGCTTTGGTAAAACTATGAGATGGGGCGATGGTAGTTTTGAATTTATTAGAGCTATTCGCTCGCTTTGTTGTATTTTAAATGATGAGTTGATTGAGTTTGAAAGCTATGGTGTTAAAAGTGCAAAAAGTACTTTTGTACATAGAAGTGTTAGTTATGATTTGATAGCTTTTGCGAATATTGATGAGTATTTTAAAACTTTAGAGCAAAATTATATTATTTTAGATCAAGAACAAAGAAAAAAGCTTATTATCGAACAGTTAAAGACACTTGAAAAAGAAAATGATATTACGATTGCAGAAGATGATGAGCTTTTAGCTGAAGTTGTAGCTATCACAGAGTATCCAAAAGCATTATTAGGGCATTTTGAAAAAGAGTATTTAGAAATCCCAAGTGAGGTAATCATCACTTCTATGAGAGAAAACCAACGCTATTTTGCAGTATTTAAAAATAATACTTTAAGCAATCATTTTATTGTAGTTTCTAATGCAGTTTGTAAAGATTATTCTAAAATCATTAATGGAAATGAAAGGGTTTTAAGGGCAAGATTAAGTGATGCGATGTTTTTTTGGAAAAATGACTTAGCACAGGGCTTAAATAATGATAAAATAAGCCAAATGGTCTATCTTGAAGGACTTGGAACCTTAAAAGATAAAATCATTAGAGAACAAAAAATCGCTGTTAAGCTTTGTGAGATTTTTGCTAATACCCAAAAAGATGAAATTTTAAAAGCTATAGAATACTCAAAAGCTGATCTAAGTACTCAAATGGTGTATGAATTTACTGATCTTCAAGGTATTATGGGATCTTATTATGCTAAGGCTATGGGTATGAGCGATGAGCTTGCTTTGGCGATTAAAGAGCAATACTTTCCAAATGGCGATAATTCAGCTATGCCAAGTAATGAATTTAGCTCTATTGTAGCTTTAGCTTATAAGTTTGATACACTTATGGGGCTTTTTTCAATGGGGAAAATCCCAAGTGGCGCAAAAGATCCTTATGCTTTAAGAAGAGCAGCAAATGGTGTTTTAAAAATTATCCTAGCTTTAAATAAAAATTTTGATCTTAAGATGTTTTTAGAAGCAATAGCTGGTGAGTATAAAAGTTTTGATTTGAAAATTTTATTAGATTTTATCTTAGAGCGTTTATATACTTTTTATGAAGTAAATGCTTCTTTTGTTAAAGCTGTGCTTAGCTCTAAAACTTATGATGTTATTTATATTGATTCTTGTATGAAAGCTTTGATTCAAAGCGCAAATAAGGCAGATTTTAGTCAAAATTTTGCTACTTTTAAGCGTTTAGCAAATATTGCAATATTGAGTGAAGCTCAAGTTAATGAAAATTTGTTTAACACTCAAGAGGAAAAAGATTTATACCAAGTTTTTATGCAGTGCAAAATAAAAGAAAACAACACCCAAGAGCTTCTAGAAAGCCTTTTTGCACTCAAACCGCAAATTGATGCTTTTTTTGATAAAGTAATGATTAATGACAAAGATGAAAATATCAAAAATAATCGTCAAGCTTTGGTGTGTGCAATCTATCGTGAGTTTTTAAAAATAGCTGATATTAAAGAGCTTAGTGTATGAGAAGAATTCTTTCTTTTCTATGTTTTTTGATTTTTACTTTAGAAGCTAGAGAGATTGAGCTTGTAAAAGGTCAAGTAGTTTTTTTAGAATTTGATAAAAGTAATTTTTTACAAATTAGCTCAAATTCTAAAAAACTTCCTTTTTTTGAGTATAAAAATAAAGTTATTGTTAGTGTAGCTATGCCTTATAAAAACCCCAAAGATAGAAAATTAATAGCTGATTTTAAAGATAATTCCAAAGAGGAAATTAATATAAAATTGAGCGAAGGAAATTATAAAAAAGAATTTTTAAAAGTTAGTGCTTCTAAGGTCAATCCACCTAAAGAAACACTTGATCGCATTAGCAAAGAATATCAAGAAGCTATTAAGGTTTATAATACTTATACTAATATGGCTTTATTTGAAGGCAATTTTACATACCCTTTAGAAAGTAAAATTACAAGTGCTTTTGGAAAAGCAAGATTGTTTAATGATACTCTTAAAAGTTATCATAGCGGAACTGATTTTAGAGCAGCAAGTGGGACAAAAATTTATGCAAGTAATGATGGTATTGTAAGGATTGCTTCAAATCGTTACTATGCGGGAAATTCAGTGGTGATTGACCATGGATATGGGATTTATTCTCAGTATTATCATCTATCAAAACTAAATGTAAAAGTAGGACAAAAGGTAAAAAAAGGCGAGCTTATAGGTTTGAGTGGAGCTAGCGGTAGGGTTACAGGGCCACATTTGCATTTTGGAATTTTAGTTAATGGTGTGCAAGTTGACCCACTTGATTTTATAGCTAAATTTAATGCTTTATAATGATAGTTTTTAGTGAGTTTTTTCAAAATTGGATTGATAAATATTACTCCCAAGCTGTGAGTGTTGGCAAAAACGGAGATTTTTATACCGCAGTTAGTGTGGGAAATCTTTTTGGTGTGCTCTTAGCTAAGCATTTTTTAAAACTTATAGATGATAAAAAATTAACTTTACCGGTTGAAGTTGTAGAAATAGGAGCAAATGAAGGGCATTTAATGCTTGATTTCATACAAGCTTTATACACTCTTAGAGCTGATGTTTTAGAGCAGATTGAATGTTTTATTATAGAGCCGCATGAAAAGTTAAGATGTGTTCAAAAAAAACTTTTTGATGAGTATGATTTAGACGTGAAAATTTATAATTCTTTAGAAGAATATCATTTTAAAAATGCCTTTTTTTATGCTAATGAATTATTTGATTGTTTTACATGTGAACTTATAAAAGACAAAACAATGGCATATGTTGGTGATGATTTAAACATTGTTTTTAAGCCTATGAGTGAAGATCTTTTAAAAGAATGTGAAAAATATGCTATCACTAATAGTGAGCTTTGTATCTCTTATAAACCTTTTTTATCCAAATTAAAACAAACTTGTGAAAAACTAACTTTTGCATGTTTTGATTATGCAAAAAAAGAAGAAAAAATTAGTATTAGAATGTATAAAAATCACCAAGTGTATAATCTTTTTGAAGAGAATTTAAAAGATTTTTTTGCTAAAAGTGATATTACATATAATGTAAATTTTGATCATTTTTTACAAGTTTTAAAAGAAGAGGGCTTTGAGGTGTTAGAATATAAAAATCAAAATCAAGCCTTAATTGACTTTGGTTTGGAAGAAATTATCGAACACGCTAAAAATACTAACCCTCAAATTTATAAAAACTTTATCAATCAAAGTAAAAATTTGATGTTTAACTTTGGCGATAAGTTTAAGTTTTTAGAATTTAAGATTTAAAATCACTGCTTGTAATATCAAGCCCAAAACCTTTTAAACCTATAAATTCTTTATCGGTATTTTGACTTAGAAGTTTGATTTTTGAAATTTTTAAATACCTTAAAATTTGCGCTCCTATGCCGTAATTTTTATATTGTGTGTTTTCTTGTTTTTCATTTTTCATGAAAATGATTACACCACCTTTTTGGCTTAAAAACTCAACTTGCTTTAATAATTCATTGAATTTATTAGAAGTTAGAAGTTCAAAGTCGCTTCCACTAAGATAAAATTTAACATTCTCACATTCTTTTAAAGCACCAAAACTAAAAGCTATATGTTCGTTTTTATTATGATCTTTAAAAGTCATTTTTTTAGCTTTAAAACCCGCTAAAATACTGTCTTCTTCTTTGATTAAAGAAATCAAACTTTCATTTTTTAAACGATACTCGATTAAATCTGAAATAGTAATCATATTAATATCGTGTTTTTTGCAAAACTCAAGCAAATCACTTCTTCTGGCCATATCTCCATTATCTTTAACAATCTCACATATCACACATGCTTCTTTTAATCCTGCCAAGCGACATAAATCCACCGTGCCTTCTGTGTGACCTGTTCTTTCTAAAACCCCACCTTTTTTTGCTATCAAAGGATTAATATGGCCAGGACGCACAAAATCACTTGCCTTTGCATTATCATCAGCAAAAATTTGTATAGTCATATCCCTTTCACAAGCACTTACTCCTGTTGTTGCATTTTTTGCATCGACAGTGATGGTAAAAGCTGTTTCGTGATTTGATGTATTTTTAGGCACCATTAAAGGTAGTTCAAATTTTTTAGCCAAATTCTCACTCAATGCTACACACACCACACCTCTTGCATGAGTAATGGCAAAATTTACTTTTTCTTGTGAGCTAAATTGTGCAGGGAAAATCAAATCTCCCTCATTTTCTCTATCTTCTGCATCTACCATAACTAGCATTTTGCCATATTGAAGTTCTTTTATAGCTTGTTCTACACTAACATATCCCACTATCAATCTCCTTTTTTCTATTTTTTAAGAAATTATATAATATTTTTCTTGACATTATGTAAAAAATAATATATAATACCACTTTTAATTTAAAAATTACTTCATTTATTGGGGTATCGCCAAGCGGTAAGGCAACAGGTTTTGGTCCTGTCATTCAGGGGTTCGAATCCCTTTACCCCATCCACTTTATATGATGCCGCGAAGTAGAGCAGTGGTTAGCTCGTCGGGCTCATAACCCGAAGGTCGGGAGTTCAAATCTCCCCTTCGCAACCAATTTCCTAATAAAATTTTTCAAAGAATTTAAATTAATTATAGAGTTAAATAAAAACTTGTTAATCTTGCTTTTAATGATTTTCATTAGTCTCTTGGGTATTTTTAATACTTTAATTAAACATATAAGAAATTTGAAATTATGTGCTTTTTGGTTTTAACGCAAAACACATAAAAAATAATCAAAATAAGAATGTAATTTAAAAAGAGTTTTAACCAAAATAAAAATATGAGATTAAATAAAATGGTGGATTTAGCAGGTATGTGATTTGTTAATCAAACACCA